>NZ_JABWRM010000008.1:0-262223 GCF_014268955.1 Pseudomonas sp. RW3S2
CTCCCACAGGTACTCCACTGGTTTCGAAATCAGCGGGGTACCTGTGGGAGTGGCGGTTCGCCGCTGCGACTTGTCCCGCGATGAGGGCACTGAAAGTGTCACAGGATAGTGACATTAAGGCAGGCCTTCGTGACATGCCCGCCGGGGCGGCTGGCTAGAATTCGCTGACGACAGGCACCCGGCCTGTCCCTGGCAAGGATTGAGCAGGTGATGGACAGCGTTGATTTCCCTTTCTGCAGTTGGCTCGACTCCCCGGTTCACAATGCCTGGCTGGTCGCCGAGGGCCAGCGCCTGGTGACCTTCGCCAAGGCCTCGCGCCTGCCAGACGGCTTCGGCAGCCTCGATGCCCATGGCCTGCTGCCCGACAGGGCGATCGCCGAAACCCTGCACACTGCGCGCATGACCCACTGCTTCGCCATGGCGCATGTGCAGGGCATTCCTGGTTGCCTGCCGCTGGTGGAGCACGGCGTCGCAGCACTGCTCGCAGGGCCGTTGCGCGATGCGCGGGATGATGGCTGGTTCGCCCGCGCCGACGGTGAGGGCGATACCGGCAAGACCGCCTACCTGCATGCCTTCGTCGCCTTGGCCGCCAGTTCTGCGACAGTCGCCGGTGCACCAGGCGCCGAGCAGTTGCTCGGCGCGGCCATCGCGATCATCGAGACGCGTTTCTGGAGCGAGGAGGAGGGCGCCCTGCGCGAGTCCTTCGCCCGTGACTGGACGCAGCCGGAAGCCTACCGTGGCGCCAACAGCAACATGCACGCCACCGAGGCTTTCCTCGCCCTGGCCGATGTCACTGGCCACACGCACTGGCTGGACCGTGCCCTGCGTATCGTCGAACGGATCATCCACACCTATGCCGCTGGCAATGACTTCGCTGTCATTGAGCATTTCGACGTCAACTGGCAGGCGCTGCCCGAGTACAACCACGACAACCCCACCGACGGCTTTCGCCCCTACGGCACCACGCCCGGTCATGCCTTCGAGTGGGCACGCTTGGTCCTGCACCTGGAGGCCGCGCGCCAGCGTGCCGGCCTGCCCGCCCCGCAGTGGTTGCTGAGCGACGCGCGCGGGCTGTTCGCCAATGCCTGTCGTCACGCCTGGCACGCTGATGGCGCGCCGGGCATCGTCTACACCCTCGACTGGCAGAACCGGCCAGTGGTCCGGGCGCGCCTGCACTGGACCCACGCCGAAGCCTGTGCGACGGCTGCAGCGTTGTTGCATCGTACCGGGGAAGGTGAATACGAGCAGTGGTACCGGCGCTTCTGGGACTTCATCGACAGCCATTTCATCGATCGCGTCCACGGCAGCTGGCACCATGAGCTGGACCCGCAGAACCGCCCTGGCGCAAGCATCTGGGGCGGCAAGCCCGATCTCTACCACGCCTACCAGGCGGTGCTCCTGCCGCGCCTGCCGTTGGCACCAAGCCTGGCCACTGCGCTGGCCCTGGGCAATGTAACCAAGTGATGACATTCGCGCATCGCTTCGTTACCTGCCCTGGTCTGCGCGCTCATTAGACTTCATGCAACGCAAGCGAACGACTTGCACCGCATAACAACAAGAAAGGTATACCGATGAATTCCACTCTGCGCCTCGCCGCCGCTATTTCCCTCGCCTCGCTCATGCCCCTCAGCGCCTTCGCCGCCGAATCCAAAGGCAGCGTCGAGGTGGTGCACTGGTGGACCTCCGGTGGCGAGAAAGCTGCCGTTGATGTCCTCAAGGCCCAGGTCGAGAAAGACGGCTTCACCTGGAAGGACGGCGCTGTTGCCGGTGGCGGTGGTTCCACCGCGATGACCGTGCTCAAGAGCCGCGCCGTCGCCGGCAACCCGCCCGGCGTTGCCCAGATCAAGGGCCCGGACATCCAGGACTGGGCGGCCACCGGCCTGCTCGACAGCGATGTGCTCAAGGACGTCGCCAAGCAGGAGAAGTGGGACAGCCTGCTCGACAAGAAGGTCGCCGACACCGTCAAGTACGAAGGTGACTACGTCGCCGTGCCGGTGAACATCCACCGCATCAACTGGCTGTGGATCAACCCTGAGGTGTTCAAGAAGGCCGGCATCGACAAGGCGCCGACCACCCTCGACGAATTCTATGCCGCAGCCGACAAGCTCAAGGCCGCAGGCTTCATTCCCCTGGCCCACGGTGGCCAGCCATGGCAGGACAGCACCGTGTTCGAGAACGTGGTGCTGGCGGTGATGGGGGTGGAGGGCTACAAGAAGGCCCTGGTCGACCTCGACGAAAAAGCCCTGACCGGCCCGGAGATGGTCAAGGCCCTGACCGAGCTGAAGAAGGTCGCCACCTACATGGACTCTGACGGCAAGGGCCAGGACTGGAACCTCGAGGCCGCGAAGGTCATCAACGGCAAGGCCGGCATGCAGATCATGGGCGACTGGGCCAAGAGCGAGTGGACCCTGGCCAAGAAGACCGCCGGCAAGGACTACCAGTGCGTACCCTTCCCCGGCACTGACAAAGGCTTCCTGTACAACATCGACTCGCTGGCGGTGTTCAAGCAGAAGAACGAAGGCACCACTGCAGGCCAGCAGGACATTGCCAAGCGTGTGCTGGGTGAAGACTTCCAGAAGACCTTCAGCATTAACAAGGGCTCGATCCCGGTGCGCAACGACATGCTGGCTGACATGAGCAAGTATGGCTTCGACAGTTGCGCCCAGACCGCTGCCAAGGACTTCCTGGCGGACGCCAAGTCGGGTGGCCTGCAGCCGAGCATGGCGCACAACATGGCGACCACGCTTGCCGTGCAGGGGGCGTTCTTCGATGTGGTGACCAACTACATCAACGACCCGAAGGCCGATCCGGCCGACGCGGCGAAGAAGCTCAACGCAGCGGTCAAGGCCGCCCAATAACGGCCCAATCGCGGGACAAGCCCGCTCCCACAGGTTTGGCGCCATGCGCTGAACCTGTGGGTGGGCCAGATCTTTGTGGGAGCGGGCTTGTCCCGCGATGCGGTGCGCAGCACCGCCCTCGTTCCGGTATCTGAAATCATGACTACGACCACCGCCCAACTGCGGGCCTCACCCCTGGACGCGCTCCAGCGCTGGTTACCGAAACTGGTACTGGCGCCGAGCATGTTCATCGTGCTGGTGGGCTTCTACGGCTACATCCTGTGGACCTTCGTCCTGTCGTTCACCACCTCGACCTTCCTGCCTACCTACAAGTGGGCGGGCCTGGCCCAGTACGCGCGGCTGTTCGACAACGACCGCTGGTGGGTGGCGAGCAAGAACCTGCTGGTCTTCGGCGGAATGTTCATCGGCATCACCCTGGTGATCGGCGTGCTGCTGGCGGTGTTCCTCGACCAGCGTATCCGCCGCGAAGGGGTGATCCGCACCATCTACCTGTACCCCATGGCACTGTCGATGATCGTGACCGGCACCGCCTGGAAGTGGCTGCTCAACCCGGGCATGGGCCTGGACAAGCTGCTGCGCGACTGGGGCTGGGAGGGCTTTCGCCTGGACTGGCTGATCGACCCTGACCGGGTCGTCTATTGCCTGGTGATCGCCGCGGTATGGCAGGCCTCGGGTTTCATCATGGCGATGTTCCTTGCCGGGCTGCGCGGCGTCGACCAGTCGATCATCCGTGCTGCGCAGATCGACGGTGCAAGCATGCCGCGCATCTACTGGACCGTGGTGCTGCCGAGCCTGCGCCCGGTGTTCTTCAGCTCGCTGATGATCCTCTCGCACATCGCCATCAAGAGCTTCGACCTGGTGGCCGCGATGACCGCCGGTGGCCCTGGCTATTCCTCGGACCTGCCCGCGATGTTCATGTACTCGTTCACCTTCAGCCGCGGGCAGATGGGCATGGGCTCGGCCAGCGCGATCCTGATGCTCGGCGCGATCCTCGCGATCCTCGTGCCCTACCTGTATTCCGAGCTGAGGACCAAGCGCAATGACCACTAATCTCGACAAGCCGGCCCTCAGCCTGGGTCGCATCGCCATCCACGCCGTGCTGCTGCTGGCGGTGCTGCTCTACCTGGTGCCGCTGGTGGTGATGCTGCTGACCAGCTTCAAGACCCCGGAAGACATCAGCACCGGCAACCTCTTGAGCTGGCCGGAGCTGTTCACCGCGATTGGCTGGGTCAAGGCCTGGGGCACGGTCAGTGGGTATTTCTGGAACTCGATCCTGATCACCGTTCCGGCGGTGCTGATCTCCACGGCCATCGGCGCCCTGAACGGCTACGTGCTGTCGATGTGGCGCTTCCGTGGCTCGCAACTGTTCTTCGGCCTGCTGCTGTTCGGCTGCTTCCTGCCATTCCAGACCGTGCTGCTGCCAGCTTCGTTCACCCTCGGCAAGCTGGGCCTGGCCAGCACCACCTCGGGGCTGGTGCTGGTGCACGTGGTCTATGGCCTGGCCTTCACCACGCTGTTCTTCCGCAACTACTACGTGAGCATTCCCGAGGCGCTGGTCAAGGCTGCACGCCTGGATGGTGCCGGGTTCTTCACCATCTTCCGCCGCATCATCCTGCCGATGTCGACGCCGATCATCATGGTCTGCCTGATCTGGCAGTTCACCCAGATCTGGAACGACTTCCTGTTCGGCGTGGTGTTCTCCAGCGGCGATTCGCAACCGATCACCGTGGCCCTGAACAACCTGGTCAACACCAGCACCGGTGCCAAGGAATACAACGTCGACATGGCCGCGGCAATGATCGCCGCACTGCCAACCCTGCTGGTCTATGTGGTCGCAGGCAAGTATTTCGTGCGTGGGCTGACCGCCGGCGCAGTCAAGGGGTAAGTCATGGCAACGCTCGAACTTCGCAATGTAAACAAGACCTACGGCACCGGCTTGCCGGACACCCTCAAGGATATCCAGCTGGCGATCAAGGACGGCGAGTTCCTGATCCTGGTCGGCCCTTCCGGCTGCGGCAAGTCCACCTTGATGAACTGCATCGCCGGCCTCGAGAACATCACCGGCGGGGCGATCCTGATCGATGACCAGGACGTCTCCGGCATGAGCCCGAAGGATCGTGACATCGCCATGGTGTTCCAGTCCTATGCGCTGTACCCGACCATGAGCGTGCGCGAGAACATCGAGTTCGGCCTGAAGATCCGCAAGATGCCGCAGTCGGCGATCGACGAGGAAGTCGCGCGGGTGGCCAAGCTGCTGCAGATCGAGCACCTGCTCAATCGCAAGCCGGGCCAGCTCTCCGGTGGCCAGCAGCAGCGCGTGGCCATGGGCCGGGCGCTGGCGCGCAGGCCGAAGATCTACCTGTTCGACGAGCCGTTGTCGAACCTCGACGCCAAGCTGCGGGTCGAGATGCGCACCGAAATGAAACTGATGCACCAGCGCCTGAAAACCACCACGGTGTACGTGACCCACGACCAGATCGAGGCCATGACCCTGGGGGACAAGGTCGCGGTGATGAAGGACGGCATCATCCAGCAGTTCGGTACGCCCCAGCAGATCTACAACGATCCGGCCAACCTGTTCGTCGCCAGCTTCATCGGCTCGCCACCGATGAACTTCATCCCCGTGCGCATCAGCAAGCAGGACGGGCGCCTGTTCGCCCTGCTCGACAGCGGCCAGGCCCGCTGCGAACTGCCCCTGGGCGCGGCCAGCGAAGCGCTGGACGGCCGTGAGGTGATCCTCGGCGTACGCCCCGAGCAGATCGCACTCGGTAGCGCCGAAGGCAACGGCTTGCCGGCGGTGCGTGCAGAAGTGCAGGTCCTGGAGCCCACCGGGCCCGACCTGCTGGTGTTCGTCACCCTCAACCAGACCAAGGTCTGCTGCCGGTTGGCGCCGGATGTCGCCTGCAATGTCGGTGACAGCCTGAACCTGCAGTTCGATCCGGCGCGGGTCCTGCTGTTCGACGCGAGCAGCGGCGAGCGCCTGGACCTGCCGGCAGCGGACGCGCCAGTCAAGGACAACGTGACACGTATCAAGGGACGTTGAAGCAGCAAACCATCGATAACAAGAAAAGAGGAAACAAGGGATGGACCATCGCAAGCGTATCAAGGCACTAGGCTCGCTGACCCTGCTCGCCCTCGTGGGCAGCAATGGCGCGCATGCTGCCGAGGCTTTCTCCAGCGAGTCGAAATGGATGACTGGCGACTGGGGTGGGGCTCGCACCGAGCTGTTGGAAAAAGGCTACGACTTCACTCTCGACTACGTGGGTGAAGTGGCCGGTAACCTGCACGGTGGCTACAACAACGACAAGACCGCGCGCTACAGCGATCAGTTCGCCCTCGGCGCGCACCTGGACCTGCAGAAGATCCTTGGCTGGCACGATGCGGAGTTCAAGCTGGCGATCACCGAGCGTAGCGGACGCAACCTGTCCAATGACCGCATCAGCGACCCGCGCGCCGGGCAGTTCAGCTCGGTGCAGGAAGTCTGGGGCCGTGGCCAGACCTGGCGCCTGACGCAGATGTGGGTCAAACAGAAGTACTTCGACGGCGCGCTGGACGTGAAGGTCGGCCGCTTCGGTGAAGGCGAGGACTTCAACAGCTTCCCTTGCGACTTCCAGAACCTGGCGTTCTGCGGTTCGCAGGTGGGCAACTGGGTGGGCGGCATCTGGTACAACTGGCCGGTCAGCCAGTGGGCGCTGCGGGTGAAGTACAACATCACGCCGGAGTTCTTCGTCCAGGTCGGTGCCTATGAGCAGAACCCGTCCAACCTCGAGACCGGCAACGGCTTCAAGCTCAGTGGCAGCGGGACCAAGGGCGCGATCCTGCCGGTGGAAATGGTCTGGTCGCCGAAGGTCAACGGCCTGCCGGGCGAATACCGCCTGGGCTACTACTACAGCACCGCCAAGGCCGACGACGTCTACGACGACATCAACGGCAACCCGCAGGCGTTGACTGGCCAAGCCTTCAAGTCGCACTCGAGCAAGCATGGCTGGTGGGTCGTGGCCCAGCAGCAGGTCACTGCGCACAACGGCGATGCCAACCGCGGCCTGAGCCTGTTCGCCAACTTCACCGTGCACGACAAGGCCACCAACGTGGTGGACAACTACCAGCAGGTGGGGATGGTCTACAAGGGCGCGTTCGATGCACGGCCCAAGGATGATATCGGCTTCGGCATCGCACGCATCCACGTCAACGACGACGTGAAGAAGCGCGCCGAACTGCTCAACGCCCAGAGCGGTATCGACGACTACGACAATCCGGGCTTCGTGCCACTGCAGCGCACCGAGTACAACGCCGAGCTGTACTACGGCTTCCACGTCACCAACTGGCTGACCGTGCGCCCGAACCTGCAGTACATCAAGAGCCCGGGCGGTGTGGACGATGTCGACAACGCGTTGGTCGCAGGCTTGAAGATTCAGTCGTCATTCTAAGAAAAATTGTTGTAAATTTACGCCATCCACCCCCACACCCCGAGATCCACTGTTCTGCAGTGGATCTCGGGCTTGGGTAAAGACAGCGCTATCTCAAACAACAAGAGCTTTCTGAACATGTCTGAACATCCGCTCCATCGCTTTTTCACTTCGCAACGGCCACGGCCGGTTTTCGAGTGGGAGCGTCACCAGCAGCGCGATGTCCTGATCATCGATCACCCATGCTGCCAGGCGGTGTTCAGCCGCCAGGGCGCACAATTGCTGCACTTTCAGCCGACCGGCGAGAAACCCTGGCTGTGGTGCGCCGAACAATGGCCACAGGTCGGTGCGATCCGTGGCGGCGTGCCGGTGTGCTGGCCCTGGTATGGCCGTCATCCCAGCGAGGACCTGTGGCCGGCTCATGGCTGGGGGCGCTTGCTGGACTGGAAGCTGCTCGACAGCCGCGAAGACGAGGAGGGCGTCACGCTCAAGTGGCGTCTGGACCTGTGCGACTGGCAGGTCGACTTGCACGCCCGGCTGGGCTCGAGCATGGAACTGCGCCTGTGCACCGAGCACCAGGACAGCCAACCCTGCCAGCTGAGCCACGCATTGCTGGCGTTCTGGCGCATCAGCGATGTGTCGCAGATCGCTTTGTCGGGCCTGGAGGATATCGACGGCTACGACCGCCTCAACCGACAGGCATGCCGTGAAGATGGCGTGCTCACGCTCAAAGGGGGTTGCCAGAAGGTCTACCCGGGCACGCCGAAGGTGCAGTTGCATGACTCGGCCTGGGCGCGCGAACTGTGCATCGACACCAGCGACAGCGACGACACGGTGGTCTGGCACCCTGGCAATCGCCCATTGATGGGGGTGAGCGGGCGCGAGAGCCAGGGGTTCGTCTGCGTCGAGGCTGCCAGTGGCAGCGGCGAAGGATTGAGCCTGGCGCCCGGGCAGCGCGCGCAGTTGCGGCTGCAGGCGCATCGGCTCAGTTGAGTCAGCTGTCTTCGGCGGGGTAGCGGCTGGCGTTGAGGCTTTCCTTGATCTTGCGCAGGTGTGGCTGGAAATCCGAGCCGCGGCGCAGGGTCATGCCGGTGGCCAGCACATCGAGCACCGTCAACTGGATGATCCGCGAGGTCATCGGCATGTAGATGTCGGTGTCCTCCGGCAGCGGCAGGTGCAGGCTCATGCTGCAGGCCTTGGCCAGGGGCGAACCGGCGGCAGTGATACCCAGCACCGAGGCGCCGTTTTCCCTGGCCTGTTTCGCCACTTCGACCAGTTCGCGGGTGCGCCCGGTGTAGGAAATGATCACGAACAGATCGCCGGTGTGCGCGACCGATGCCAGCATGCGCTGCATCAGCACGTCGGGGTGTGCCGACACCGCCAGGTTGAAGCGGAAGAACTTGTGCTGGGCGTCCATGGCCACCGGCGCCGAGGCGCCCAGGCCGAAGAAATGGATCTGCCGGGCCTGGATCATCATGTCCACGGCGCGGCTGACCTGCTGCGGGTCGATCTGCTGGCAGGCGCTGTCGAGCGATGCGATGGCGCTGGCGAAGATCTTCTGGGTGTAGGCGGCAGGATCGTCGTCGGCTTCCACCGCGCGGCTTACGTAGGCCGCGCCGCTGGCCAGGCTCTGCGCCAGTTGCAGCTTGAGCTCGGGGTAGCCGCTGACGCCGAACGAGCGGCAGAAGCGGTTGACGGTCGGTTCGCTGACCTTGGCCGCCTGGGCCAGGGCGGCAATGCTGAAACGGGTGGCCTGCTGCGGGTTGAGGAGGATGACTTCGGCGACTTTGCGTTCGGCCTTGTTCAGCTCGTCGAGGCGTCCCTGGATCTGTTCCAGGAGGTTTCGCACACGGTCCATGGGATGTCCTTGGGTCGGAAAGACGGCCGGCTGAGGGAACAGTCGGCTTTTTGCACGGTTGTCTATCGTACTGATGGTGGGATTGTCATACCACTTGTCTGTAATCGCTGTACGAGATGTTGTTATTTTTACTACATCGCGCTTGAAAATTGTCATCGAAAACGGTATTTCTAGGCCAACTTTAATAAAAGAACCAACATCATGGTTGCTATCAGTGTAGAACCTTGCACATTCGCCCTCTTTGGCGCCCTTGGCGACCTGGCGTTGCGCAAGCTGTTTCCTGCCCTCTACGAGCTGGACCGCGCCGGCCTGCTGCATTCCGACACTCGGCTGCTGGCCCTGGCCCGCGAAGCCGGTACCCCCGAGCAGCACCTGGCGAACATCGAAGCCCAGTTGCGCCGCTTCGTGCCGGCTGCCGACATCGAACCCCAGGCCCTGCAACGGTTTCTCGACCGCCTGAGCTACCTGCACCTGGACTTTGTCCAGCCCGAAGGCTACCAGGCCCTGGCCGAGCAGGCCGGTGAAGGGCAGCCACTGATCGCCTATTTCGCCACTGCGGCGGCGGTCTACGGGGCCATATGCGAAAACCTCGACAAGGCCGGCCTGGCATCGCGCACCCGCGTCGTGCTGGAAAAACCCATCGGGCACGACCTGGAGTCGTCACGTCGGGTCAATGACGCCGTGGCGCGCTTCTTCCCCGAAAGCCGGGTCTATCGCATCGACCACTACCTGGGCAAGGAAACGGTACAGAACCTGATCGCCTTGCGCTTTGCCAACAGCCTGTTCGAAACCCAGTGGAACCAGAACTCCATCTCCCACGTGGAGATCACCGTTGCCGAGAAAGTCGGCATCGAAGGGCGCTGGGGCTACTTCGACAAGGCCGGCCAACTGCGCGACATGATCCAGAACCACCTGCTGCAGCTGCTGTGCCTGATCGCCATGGACCCGCCCAGCGATCTGTCGGCCGACAGCATCCGCGACGAGAAGGTCAAGGTGCTCAAGGCGCTGGCGCCGATCACCGGCGAGGGGCTGAGCACCCGTGTGGTGCGCGGCCAGTACATCGCCGGCTACAGCGACGGCACGCCGGTGCCGGGCTACCTGGAAGAAGAGAACGCCAACGCCCAGAGCGACACCGAAACCTTCGTCGCCCTGCGCGCCGACATCCGCAACTGGCGTTGGTCGGGCGTGCCGTTCTATCTGCGTACCGGCAAGCGCATGCCGCAGAAGCTGTCGCAGATCGTCATCCACTTCAAGGAAACGCCGCACTATATCTTCGCCCCGGAGCAGCGTTTGCAGATCGGCAACAAGCTGATCATCCGTCTGCAGCCCGACGAAGGTATCTCGCTGCGGGTGATGACCAAGGAGCAGGGGCTGGACAAGGGCATGCAACTGCGCAGCGGCCCACTGCAACTGAATTTTTCCGACACCTGGCGCAGCGCGCGGATTCCGGATGCCTACGAGCGTTTGCTGCTCGAAGTGATGCGCGGCAACCAGAACCTGTTCGTGCGCAAGGACGAGATCGAGTACGCCTGGACCTGGTGCGACCAGTTGATCGCCGGCTGGAAGAACGCCGGTGACGCGCCCAAGCCTTATGCGGCCGGGTCCTGGGGGCCCATGAGCTCGATTGCACTGATTACACGCGATGGGAGAGCCTGGTATGGCGATATCTGAACTGCAACTGCCGGCGACCGCGAAGGTTCACGCGCTGACAGACGCCAAGCGCCTGGCCGCGACGCTGGCCGGCGATGTGGCCGAGCGCCTGCGCGCCGCCATCGCCAGCAAGGGTCAGGCCTGTGTGGTGCTGTCTGGCGGGCGTAGCCCGGTCCCGTTTCTCGAGCAACTGGCCCAGGAAAAACTCGACTGGTCGAAGGTGACCGTGTCGCTGGCCGACGAGCGCTGGGTGCCGGTCGAGCATGCCGACAGCAATGCCGGGCTGCTGGCCCGGCACCTGCTCAAGGGCGAGGCGGCCAAGGCGCGGTTCATGGGCCTGTACCAGCGCGCCGACAACCTCGACGCCGCGGCGCAACAGGCCGACCAGGTGCTTGCCGACCTGCCGCCGATCGACGTGCTGGTGTTGGGCATGGGCGACGATGGCCATACCGCATCGTTGTTCCCGGACAGCCCGAACCTGGTCGAGGGCCTCGATCCAGAGAGCGCGCGCCGCTGCCTGCCATTGCTGGCACCGAGCGTGCCGCACCAACGCCTGTCGATGACCCGCGCGCTGCTGTCGAGCGCTGCTTTCGTCGCACTGTCCGTGCAGGGGTCAGGCAAACTCGCTACCCTGCGCGCCGCTCTGGCTGGCGACGACCTCACGCAAATGCCCATTCGCGCCTTTCTTCACGACCCCCTGGACATCTACTGGTGCCCATGAGCCAAGGATCCACTGTCATGACCACGCTTGAACGCCCACAACCTCTGCTCTCGATGGCCGAGAAAGCCGCCCGGATCGATGAGATCTGCGGCAAGGCGCGCATCCTGCCGGTGATCACCATCGCCCGCGAGGAAGACATCCTACCGTTGGCCGATGCCCTGGCAGCCGGTGGCATCCGTACCCTGGAGGTGACCCTGCGTTCGCAGCACGGTCTCAAGGCCATCCAGGTGCTGCGTGAGCAGCGTCCTGAACTGTGCATCGGTGCCGGCACCGTGCTCGATCCTGCGATGTTCGCGGCCGTGGAAGCGGCGGGGGCGCAGTTCGTGGTGACGCCGGGGATTACCCGCGAAGTGCTCGAGGCTGGTGTGCAGAGTGATATTCCGCTGCTGCCGGGCATCAGCACGCCGTCGGAAATCATGGCGGGCTACGCGCTGGGCTATCGTCGCTTCAAGCTGTTCCCCGCCGAGATCGTTGGCGGCGTGGCGGCGATCAAGGCCTACGGCGGCCCGTTCGGCGATATCCGCTTCTGCCCGACCGGCGGGGTGAACCCGGCCAACGCGCGCAACTACATGGCATTGCCGAATGTGATGTGCGTAGGCGGGACCTGGATGCTGGATAGCAGCTGGATCAAGAACGGTGACTGGGCGCGGATCGAAGCCTGCAGCGCCGAGGCGATGGCGCTGCTGGACTGATACGAATTTCGTTGTGTGCTGTACGGCTTGTGGGGCGCTTGGTCGGCGCCCCTTTTTTTTATGTGCAGGTTTTGCCTCCGTCATGGCCCGCCATGAAATGAAAAAGCCCGCATCGACCGATGCGGGCTCTGTGTGCTGCGCGTGCCGTTACGCCGCCTTGGCGGCCTGCTGGCTCAGCGAGCGGTTCAATGCACTGAACAGCGCCTTGAAGCTTGCGGTGGTGATGTTCTCATCGATACCCACGCCATGCACCGGACGACCGCCGGCCACGCGCAATTCGATGTAGGCCGCGGCCTTGGCATTGGTGCCTGCACCGATGGCGTGCTCGTTGTAGTCCATGATCTCGACTGCAATCGGCAGCCCGGCTACCAGGGCTTCGAGGGCGCCGTTGCCCTTGCCGCGCCAGTGCAGGGTGGTCTCGCCTTCACCGGCGACTTCCACTTCCACGGCACTGTTGCCGTTCTCTTCCTGCAGGCGATGGCTGACCAGTGCATAAGGGGCGTTGGCCTGCAGGTACTCTTTGTGCAACAGGCTGTAAATCTGCTGGGCGGTCATTTCCAGGCCGAGACGGTCGGTTTCGCCCTGAACCACCTGGCTGAATTCGATCTGCATGCGGCGCGGCAGGCTGATGCCGTATTCCTGTTCGAGCAGGTAGGTGATACCGCCCTTGCCGGACTGGCTGTTGACGCGGATGACCGCTTCGTAGCTACGGCCGATGTCGGCCGGGTCGATCGGCAGGTACGGCACTTCCCACAGCTCGCCATCCTGCTGCTTGGCGAAGCCCTTGCGGATGGCGTCCTGGTGCGAGCCGGAGAAGGCGGTATGCACCAGATCACCGACATACGGATGACGTGGGTGCACCGGCAACTGGTTGCACTCTTCGACGACCTTGCGCACGCCGTCGATGTCGGAGAAGTCCAGTTGTGGGTCGATACCCTGGGTGTAGAGGTTCAGCGCGAGCGTGACCAGGTCGACGTTGCCGGTACGCTCGCCGTTGCCGAACAGGCAGCCTTCGGCGCGGTCGGCGCCCGCCATCAGGCCCAGCTCGGTGGCGGCGATGCCGGTGCCGCGGTCGTTGTGGGTGTGCAGGCTGATGATCACGCTGTCACGGCGGCTGACGTTGCGGCAGAACCATTCGATTTGGTCGGCGTAGACGTTTGGCGTGGCGACTTCCACGGTGGCCGGCAGGTTGAGAATGATCTTGTGCTCGGGGGTCGGATTCCACACCTCGATCACCGCGTCGCACACTTCCTTGGCGAACTCCAGCTCCGTGGCGCTGAAGGTTTCCGGCGAGTACTGGAAGGTCCAGTGCGTTTCCGGCTGCTGGGCGGCGTACTTGACGAACAGCTTGGCTGCGTTCACCGCGATGTCCTTCACGCCTTGCTTGTCCTGGTTGAAGACGATGCGGCGGAACGCCGGGCATGTGGCGTTGTACAGGTGGACGATGGCCTTCTTCGCGCCACGCAGGGACTCGAAGGTGCGGGCGATCAAGTCTTCACGGGCCTGGGTCAGTACCTGGATGGTGGTGTCGTCCGGGATGTGGCCGTCTTCGATCAGGGTGCGTACGAAGTCGAAGTCAGTCTGCGAGGCAGACGGGAACGACGCCTCGATCTCTTTCACGCCAACCTGCACCAGGGTTTTCCAGAAACGCAGCTTCTTCTCGGCGTCCATCGGCTCGATCAGCGACTGGTTCCCGTCACGCAGGTCGGAGCTGCACCAGATTGGCGCCTGGGTGATGGCCTTCGACGGCCAGGTACGGTCTGGCAGGTCGATGGTCGGGAAGGCGCGGTATTTCTTCGACGGGTCTTTGAGCATGGTCATTTGGAGCAATCCTTTAATGTGCGGCCTGATCGGGCCTGCCAAGCGATAACGAGATGAAGAGGCGAGGCGACGCGGTTCACCCAGGTAGTCGTGCACTGACCAGGCAAAGGCTGCGGTGTTGGCGGAGCAGAATGAGGGTGATCGAGGTTTTCATGCCCTCAACCCTAACCAGTGGGAGTGGGAGATGGCAAGTGTTCGAAAAAAATTGAGAGGAATGCTTAAAAAAAGCTTATGGGTGAGATTTTATGGCTGTCGTTTGATTGTTATTGATTTTTTATTGTGCCGAGGTTTGTTGCTGCGCAAGGTGATGCGACTGCGGCGCGGCCATCGCGGGACAAGCCCGCTCCCACAGGAAATCCCCGGTGTGAGCGGGCTTGTCACCGATCTCAGGGCTGGAACGCTCCGATGAAGATCGCCGGGTCCACTCGAGCATCGTTCAGGCTGACGTTCCAGTGCATGTGCGGCCCGGTTGCCCGGCCCGTGGAGCCGACCTTGCCGACCACGTCGCCGCGGCGCAGCACCTGCCCCGGTTGCACATCGACCTTGGACATGTGGCAGAACATGCTGATGAAGCCCTGGCCATGGTCGACGAACACCGTGCGGCCATTGAAGAAATAGTCGCCAACCAGGATCACCTTGCCGTTGGCCGGGGTCTTGATCGGGGTGCCGGCGGGCACGGCGAAGTCCAGCCCGGCGTGGGGGTTGCGCTCCTCGCCATTGAAGAAGCGGCGCACGCCGAACTTGCTCGACAGGGGGCCGTTGACCGGTTTGTCGAGGATCAGGTTGCTCGGCATGCCCGGGCTGAAGCTGCGGTATGCCTTGACCTGCTCGGCCAGCTCGCGGTCGATGCGCTTGAGGTCATCCGGCTCGGGATTGACCTGGCGCTTGTTCTTCAGCGTGATGTGCTGCTCGGGGTATTTCTTGCTGCCCACGCTGAAGGGCAGGGAGCGTGCGCCCTGGGTGAGGGTGGCTGTGCCGGGTTTCTGCGTCAGCGGGATACCAACGATGGCCAGCCAGGTGTCCTGTTCCTTGACCACCAGCACCGGCTTGCCGTCGAAGCGCGCGCTCGGTGCACTGGCGGCGGGGCCGAGGTCGACCACCGCCACGCCACCGGGGACTGGCTTGTTGAGGGTGCGGGTGATGTAGCTGGCCTGGGCCGTGCTGGCCAGCAGCAGGGCGCAGAGTGCGAGCAGGGGGGCAAGCAGACGGGGCATGTGTCAGTCCAGTAGAGAGAGGGTGACCGGAGTCTGGTGGTTGTCTTCGACCCGAACCTGCAGATCGCCTTCGTTCAGGCGCGCGGTCAGGCGCTGGCCGTTGCGGGTCTGGGCAGCGCTGCGGATGGCCTGGCCGCGTTCGTCGAGCAGGATGCTGTAGCCGCGGGCCAGGGTGGCCAGCGGGCTGACCACCTGCAGCGTCTGCAATTGCGCCTGGAAGCGCTGGCGGCGGTCCTTGAGCGTTTCGCGCATGGCCCGCGGCAGACGCTCGGCGAGGCTGTCCAGGCGCTGTCCGAGCAGCTTGAGGGTGCGCCCGGGATGCTGCGCGGCCAGGCGCGTGTCGAGGCGGCCCAGGCGTTGCTGGCGCTGGTTCATGTCGAGCATGAAGGCGCGGCGCAAGCGCATGTCCAGGTCATCCAGGCGCTGGGCCTGCTGGCGCAGGCGTTCGCCGGGGTGACGCAGGCGACGGGCCAGGCCTTCCAGGCGCAGGCGATCGTGGCTCAGGCGGTGCTGCATGCGCAGTAACAGGCGCCGTTGCAGGCTGTCGAGGCGTTGCTGCAGGCCGCTGTTGTCAGGTGCGAGCAATTCGGCGGCCGCCGAAGGGGTCGGGGCGCGCACGTCGGCGACGAAGTCGCTGATCGACACGTCGGTCTCATGGCCCACCGCACTGACGATGGGGGTCACGCAGGCGGCGATGGCACGTGCGACGGCTTCTTCGTTGAAGCACCAGAGGTCTTCCAGCGAGCCGCCGCCACGGGCCAGGATCAGTGCATCGAAACCAAGGCTGTCGGCCAGTTGCAAGGCGCGGACGATCTGGCCGATGGCTTCGCGTCCTTGTACTGCCGTGGGGACCAGGTTCAGCTCGACTTGCGGTGCACGGCGGGCAAAGACGCTGATGATGTCGCGGATCACCGCGCCGCTTGGCGAGGTGACGATGCCGATGCGGCGCGGGTGAGCCGGCAGCGGCTGCTTGCGTTCGGCACTGAACAGCCCTTCGTTGCCGAGCTTTTCCTTCAGCGCCTCGAAGGCCAGGCGCAAGGCGCCGTCACCGGCGGGCTCGACGGTATCGACGATCAACTGGTAATCGCCGCGCCCCTCGAACAGCGAGACCTTACCGCGTACCTTGACCGCCAGGCCGTCACGCAGGGCCTGGCGGACCCTGGCAGCGTTCTGCCGGAACAATGCACAGCGGATCTGGGCACCGCTGTCCTTGAGGGTGAAGTACAGGTGGCCGGAGGCCGGGCGGGCGAGGTTGGATATCTCGCCTTCCACCCAGACACTGCGGAACACGTCTTCGAGCAGCACACGGGCGCGGCCGTTGAGCTGGCTGACGGTGAGGACCTCGCGGTCCAGGCCGAGTCGTTCGAAAGGGTCTCTGATCATGGCGGGCATGATAAGGGGGAGGGTGGGGGGGGTATCAAGGGGCAGAGGAGGTTGGGCGCAGATAGCATCTGGGCGGTCTGTGGCCTGGCTTGGGATTTTCGGGGATCTTGAGATCGAGCGCCGCAGAATCCAAGCCAGGCCCCTTGAACCCCCTCACGCCTCTCGAGCCCCCGCCAATTCCTGTAAGCTCCAGCCCACCCCCAAAGGACTGCCTCAGGACCCGGCACGATGCTCGAACTTCTCCCCGCCACCCCACTGGAATGGCTCCCGATCCTGCTGGCCATCGCCGCCGCCTACGTCGTCTTCGGCATCGCCGGCTTCGGCACCGCGCTGGTAGCCGGCCCGGTGCTGATCCACTTCATGCCGTTGTCGCGGATCATCCCCCTGCTGGTGCTGCTGGACTTCGTCGCCGCCTTCGGCAACCTGCTGCCCTCGCGCCGCGATGTGGTTCGCGGCGAACTGCTGCGTTTGCTGCCGTGCATGGCAGTGGGCTGTACACTGGGCGTGGTGTTCCTGTTGCACCTGAAATCCGACCTGCTGCTGTTGCTGATGGGCCTGTTCGTCACCGCCTATGCCATCTACAGCCTGGCGGTGAAGGTCCGGCCGGCCAGGCTGTCGGGCCTGTGGGCGGTGCCGATGGGCACGGTGGGCGGGCTGTTCGGTGCGCTGTTCGGCAGCGGCGGCTTCCTCTATGCGATCTACCTGAGCGCCCGGCTGGAGGTGAAGGAGCAGGTACGCGCCACCCAGAGCGCGCTGATCAGTTGCAGCACCCTGGTGCGCCTGTCGCTGTTCCTGATTGCCGGGGTCTATGCCGACGCCAGCCTGTTGATGCTGGCAGCCTGCTTGCTGCCTGTGATGTTCGCAGGGCTCTGGGTCGGCAGGCGCCTGAGCCTGAAACTGTCCCGCGAAGCCTTCGTGCGGCTGGTCACCTGGCTGGTGCTGGCCAGCGGGGTGGCGCTGATCGGTCGCTACCTGAGCGGCTGAGCAGGGCGTAGACTTACGCGATTACCGCAGTCTCAGGCCCGTCCCGTTCATGAACACCCAGAGCATCATCGTCCCCAAGCAGTCCACCGTTCCGGTTCACGAGGCCCGCGCACGGGCGATCCTGCGCTGGCTGGTGCGCGAGAAGATCGTCGAGGAGCAACTGAGCACCTGCGGGCGCACCGGCAATCGCATGGGCCACGCCCTGGCCCAAGGCGCGCGCAAGGTGGCGCTGCATCCCGAGAAACTGCCCTTCGGCGAGCCAGTCAACGGCCTGGAGGTGATGCTCAAGCGCTGCATCTATACCCCCACCGACGGTTTTCGCGAGGAAGCGGGATGCCCTGAGTGTCGGCGTGAGGTGGGCGAGCCGCTGTTCGAAAGTCTGGAAGAGTGGATGCCCGGAGTCAGTGACAACTTCACCTGCCCGCTGTGCGGCTTCGAGGATGACATCAACGGCTTTCTGTATCTGCAACCCTGTGCCTTTTCCAACCTGGGGTTCATCTTCAACAACTGGGGCGAGGCCGGGTTTACCCAGGCGTTCCTCGACAGTTTCGCCGACTGGCTGGATCAGCCGGTCGCCGTGGTGCAGGTGAAGGTGGCCTGAGCGGCAGGAACTGGACCGAAGGCCCCTTTTTTGCATTGAGCGGCGCGCCATGGATGAGTATAATGGCGCGCTTCCATTTTTCCCGCACGGGAGCCCCCGCGATGCTGCGTATCAGCCAAGAAGCCCTGACCTTCGACGATATCCTCCTTGTACCTGGTTACTCCGAGGTACTGCCCAATGAAGTCAGTCTCAAGACCCGTTTGACCCGTGGCATCGAGCTGAACATTCCACTGGTTTCCGCCGCCATGGATACCGTGACCGAAGCGCGCCTGGCCATCGCCATGGCTCAGGAAGGCGGCATCGGCATCATCCACAAGAACATGACCATCGAACAGCAGGCCGGCGAAGTGCGCAAGGTCAAGAAGTTCGAGGCTGGCGTGGTCAAGGATCCGATCACCATCGATGCCGACGCCACCGTACGCGACCTGTTCGACCTGACTCGCCTGAACAACATCTCTGGTGTTCCGGTGCTGGAGAACGGTGACCTGGTCGGTATCGTCACCTCCCGCGACGTGCGTTTCGAGACGCGTCTGGAAGCCAAGGTACGCGACGTGATGACCCCCAAGGAGCGTCTGGTCACCGTCCGCGAAGGCGCCGACAAGAACGAAGTCCGCGAGCTGCTGCACAAGCACCGCCTGGAAAAAGTCCTGATCGTCGACGACAAGTTCGCCCTCAAGGGCATGATGACCGTCAAGGACATCGAAAAAGCCAAGGCCTACCCACTGGCCAGCAAGGACGACCAGGGTCGCCTGCGCGTCGGCGCTGCAGTCGGCACCGGCAAGGACACAGGAGAGCGTGTCGCGGCACTGGTTGCCGCTGGCGTCGACGTGGTGGTGGTCGACACCGCACACGGCCACTCCAAAGGCGTGATCGACCGCGTTCGCTGGGTCAAGGAGAACTACCCGCAGGTGCAGGTGATCGGCGGCAATATCGCCACCGGTGCCGCCGCCAAGGCCCTGGCCGAAGCCGGCGCCGATGCGGTCAAGGTCGGCATCGGCCCGGGCTCGATCTGCACCACCCGTATCGTCGCCGGTGTCGGCGTGCCGCAGATCAGCGCCATCGCCAACGTCGCCGCAGCACTGGAAGGCACTGGCGTGCCACTGATCGCCGACGGCGGTATCCGTTTCTCCGGTGACCTGTCCAAAGCCATCGTCGCTGGCGCCTCGTGCGTGATGATGGGCTCGATGTTCGCCGGTACCGAAGAAGCCCCGGGTGAAGTCGAGCTGTTCCAGGGCCGTTCGTACAAGGCATACCGTGGCATGGGCTCGCTGGGTGCCATGGCACAGGCGCAGGGTTCTTCGGACCGTTACTTCCAGGACTCCTCGGCCGGTGCCGAGAAGCTGGTTCCGGAAGGTATCGAAGGCCGCGTCCCTTACAAGGGTGCCCTGGCTGCGATCATCCACCAGCTGATGGGCGGGCTGCGTTCCTCCATGGGCTACACCGGCAGCGCGACCATCGAAGAGATGCGCACCAAGCCGGAGTTCGTGCGCATCACCGGTGCCGGCATGGCCGAGTCCCACGTGCACGACGTGCAGATCACCAAGGAAGCCCCTAACTACCGCGTAGGCTGAGGCTTCAGCAACAACCGAGAGCGGGGCTGTCACGAACAGCCCCGCGTCGTTTCCGATTTCCACTGACGAGATTGAGTCATGGCCCTCGACATTCACGCTCACCGAATCCTGATCCTCGATTTCGGTTCCCAGTACACCCAGCTGATCGCCCGCCGCGTGCGCGAGATCGGTGTCTACTGCGAACTGCACCCGTTCGACATGGACGATGAAGCGATCCGCGCCTTCAACCCGCGCGGCATCATCCTGGCCGGTGGCCCCGAGTCGGTCCACGAAGCCAACAGCCCGCGTGCACCGCAGGCGGTGTTCGACCTGAACGTACCGCTGCTGGGCATCTGCTACGGCATGCAGACCATGGCCGAGCAACTGGGCGGCAAGGTCGAAGGTTCCGAGCTGCGCGAGTTCGGTTACGCCCGCGTCGACGTGGTCGGCAAGAGCCGCCTGCTCGACGGCATCGAAGATCATGTCGACGCTGACGGCGTACTGGGCCTGGACGTGTGGATGAGCCACGGCGACAAGGTCACCCAGATGCCGGGCGACTTCCACGTGCTGGCCAGCACCCCGAGCTGCCCGATCGCCGGCATGTTCGACGATGCCCGCGGCTACTACGGCGTGCAGTTCCACCCGGAAGTGACCCACACCAAGCAGGGCGGTCGCATCCTCTCGCGCTTCATCCAGGACATCTGCGGCTGCGAAGCCCTGTGGACCCCATCCAACATCGTCGAAGACGCCATCGCCCAGGTGCGTGAGCAAGTCGGTTCGGCCAACGTCCTGCTGGGCCTGTCTGGCGGCGTCGACAGCTCGGTGGTTGCCGCGCTGCTGCACCGCGCCATCGGCGACCAGCTGACCTGCGTATTCGTCGACAACGGCCTGCTGCGCCTGCACGAAGGCGACCAGGTGATGGCCATGTTCAAGGAGAACATGGGCGTCAAGGTGATCCGTGCCGATGCGGAGCAGCAGTTCCTCGACAACCTGGCCGGTGAGGCCGACCCGGAGAAGAAGCGCAAGATCATCGGCCGTACCTTCATCGACGTGTTCGATGCCGAAGCCAGCAAACTGGAAAACATCCAGTTCCTCGCCCAGGGCACCATCTATCCCGACGTGATCGAGTCGGCTGGCGCCAAGAGCGGCAAGGCCCACGTGATCAAGTCGCACCACAACGTCGGTGGCCTGCCGGAGGAAATGAACCTCAAGCTGGTCGAGCCGCTGCGTGAACTGTTCAAGGACGAAGTGCGCAAGATCGGCCTGGAACTGGGCCTGCCGTACGACATGGTCTACCGCCACCCATTCCCGGGCCCAGGCCTGGGCGTGCGCATCCTCGGCGAAGTGAAGAAAGAGTACGCCGACCTTCTGCGTCGCGCCGACCACATCTTCATCGAAGAACTGCGCAAGGCCGACTGGTACCACAAGACCAGCCAGGCATTCGTGGTGTTCCAGCCGGTGAAATCGGTCGGTGTGGTCGGCGATGGCCGTCGCTACGCCTGGGTCGTCGCGCTGCGCGCCGTCGAGACCGTGGACTTCATGACCGCACGCTGGGCGCACCTGCCGTACGAGCTGCTGGAGACTGTCAGCGGCCGTATCATCAACGAGATCGACGGTATCTCGCGGGTGACCTACGACGTGTCGAGCAAGCCGCCGGCGACGATCGAGTGGGAATGATGTGAAGAGGGCGCCGCAAAGGCGCCCTTTTTGTTACCGCCGCGCAATATCCGAAAAGTAGAACTTGTCCAGCGTATGCCGCGACTCGGTGTACTCGAATTGCCGCCCATCCTGCAGGAACGTCTGGTTGCTCACCACGATCACGTGACTCTGCCCGTCCAGGTCGAGCAGGGCCTTGTCGTCCTTGCTGCGCGGCTGCGCCTCGATGGTGCGGCGGGCGTAGCTGATCTGCAGTTGCAGGGTCTGCTCGATGTAGGCGTAGATCGAATGCCCGGCAATCGCCTGGTCCAGCCCCGGGATCAGGTCGGCGACGAAATGGTTGATGTCCAGGATCACACGTTTGCCATCAATGCGCCGCACCCGCTTGATACGAGTGATGAGGCTGCCGGGTTCGGCTTCGATGTGCTGCAGCAGGGCGCCCTCGAGCGGGAACTGGCTGAACTCGACCACCTCGGTGCCGACATCGTCGCCCAGGTCCAGGTGCGTCTCGTGAAAACTGACGATGCCGCCGAGCTGGAACTCGATCGGGTTGGGTGAGAGCACGAACGTGCCCTTGCCGTGGATCTTCTGCGCGAAGCCGCGCTCCTGCAGTTGCTCGATGGCCCGGCGGACGGTGCCGCGGCTGGCCTGGTAGGCGTCCATCAACTCGGTTTCCGAGGGCAGGCGGGTGCCGCGCTCAAGGCGTTCGGTGGTGATGCTGGCAAGCAGATCGCTGTAGATCTGGTTGTATTTGCTCATGAGATGGCTCTGTGCCGCGTCCGCGTTCAAGCCAGGAACCTTAAGGGGGCCGGGGCCGTTTTGTCCATGGCCGAGGTGTCGTTGTGCCCGGTTGAAAATGACATTTTACAACTCGTACAGACGAGTTGTTGCTTTAACTCGTCTGTACGAGTACTTTTGCTCTCGGCGTGCTGCCACAGAACTCTGCATAACAAGAATTCCAAAAATGGAAGAACAAGCATGAGCCACGATTACCCGCAGATTGCCCGCGACCTTCTCGAGAGCCTCGGGGGCCGCGACAACCTCGAACAAGCTGCCCATTGCGTAACCCGCCTGCGTCTGGCGGTGAAGGACACGGCCCAGGTCGACCGCGCCGCGCTCGCCCGCATCGACCTGGTCAAGGGCTCGTTCTTCACCGGCGGGCTGTTCCAGATCGTCATCGGCCCTGGCGAAGTGGAGCGGGTCTATGCCGCGCTGCGCCAGGAAACCGGGATGGCGGCCTCGACCATCGCCGACGTGAAGAAAACCGGTGGCGATAAGGCCAACGCCATGCAACGCCTGGTTCGGGTGTTCTCCGATGTGTTCATGCCGATCCTGCCGGCGCTGATCA
This sequence comes from Pseudomonas sp. RW3S2, assembly GCF_014268955.1. Classification (NCBI taxonomy): domain Bacteria; kingdom Pseudomonadati; phylum Pseudomonadota; class Gammaproteobacteria; order Pseudomonadales; family Pseudomonadaceae; genus Pseudomonas; species Pseudomonas sp. RW3S2. Next base: position 22,743 of record NZ_JABWRM010000008.1, read on the forward strand.
TTGCCGGCCTGCTGATGGGCGTGAACAACCTGATGGGCGCCAAGGGCATGTTCATCGAGGGCAAGACGCTGCTGGAGGCGTACCCCAATCTCGACGGGCTGTGGAGCCTGATCAACCTGATGGCCAACACCTCGTTCGTGTTCCTGCCAGCGCTGGTCGGCTGGTCGGCGGCCAAGCGCTTTGGCGGCAGCGAGATCCTCGGTATCGTGCTGGGCCTGATGCTGGTGCACCCCGATTTGCTCAACGCCTGGAACTACGGCAAGGCCGTCGCAGGTCTCGACGGCCAGAGCCTGCCGTACTTCGACATCTTCGGTTGGTTCCAGATCGAGAAGGTCGGCTACCAAGGGCAGATCCTGCCGATTCTGATGGCCGCCTACGTAATGAGCGTGATCGAGAAATGGCTGCGCGCCCGGGTGCCGAATGCCATCCAGCTGCTGGTGGTGCCGATCACTACCATCGTCTTCACCGGCGTGCTGGCGCTGGCGGTCATCGGCCCGGTCACCCGCCACCTGGGCATCCTCATCACCGAGGGCGTGGTGACCTTGTTCGACCTGGCGCCCATGGTCGGCGGGGCGATCTTCGGCATGCTCTATGCGCCACTGGTGATCACCGGCATGCACCACATGTTCCTGGCCGTGGACCTGCAACTGATCTCGACCCAGGGTGGCACCTTCATCTGGCCGATGATCGTCATGTCCAACCTGGCCCAGGGCAGCGCTGCGCTCGGGGTGTTCTACATGAGCCGCAACGCACGGGACAAGAGCATGGCCTCGACCTCGGCGATCTCGGCCTATTTCGGCATCACCGAGCCTGCCATGTTCGGCGTCAACCTGCGCTTCAAGTTTCCCTTCTACGCCGCCCTGCTGGGCTCGGCCCTGGGCAGCATCGTGCTGTCGCTGAATAAGGTGCAGGCCTCGGCAATCGGTGTGGGCGGGTTGCCGGGCTTCATCTCGATCATTCCGCAGTACATCCCGACCTTCATCCTCGGCATGTTCGTGGCCATTGTCGTGCCGTTCGTCCTGACCTGCGCCCTGAGCGTGAAGATCGTCCGCCCAGGCTATCGCGTCGCCTGACCCTGCAATCGTCGTCGAGGAATCCACCATGCAAGACTGGCAACACCAGGTGATCTACCAGATCTACCCGAAAAGCTTCCACAGCCACGGGGGTAATGCCACCGGTGACCTGCTCGGCGTGGTCGACAAGCTCGACTACCTGCAGTGGCTGGGGGTCGAGTGCCTGTGGCTGACACCCTTCCTGCGCTCGCCCCAGCGCGACAACGGCTATGACATCAGCGACTACTACGCCATCGATCCCAGCTACGGCAGCATGGACGATTGCGACCTGCTGATCCGCGAGGCCGGCAAGCGCGGCATCAAGCTGATGCTCGACATCGTGGTCAACCACACCTCGATCGAGCACGCCTGGTTCCAGCAGGCACGCAGCAGCCTCGACAACCCTTACCGCGATTTCTACATCTGGCGCGACCAGCCGAACAACTGGGAATCCAAGTTCGGCGGTTCGGCCTGGGAATACGAAGCGCAGACCGGCCAGTACTACCTGCACCTGTTCGACCACACCCAGGCCGACCTCAACTGGGACAACCCCAAGGTCCGCGCCGAGGTGTACAAGCTGATGCGCTTCTGGCGCGACAAGGGCGTGGGCGGCTTCCGCCTGGATGTGATCAACCTGATTTCCAAGCCCGCCGACTTCCCCGAAGACCACAGCGATGGCCGACGTTTCTACACCGACGGCCCGAACGTGCACGACTACCTCCAGGAAATGCACCGCGAAGTCTTCGAAGGCCACGACCTGATCAACGTCGGCGAGATGTCCTCGACCACCCTGGAGCACTGCGTGCGTTATTCCAGCCCGGCGTCGAAGGAGTTGTCGATGACCTTCAACTTCCATCACCTGAAGGTGGACTATCCCAACCTGCAGAAGTGGGTGAAGGCCGACTTCGACTTTCTGCAGCTCAAGCGGATCCTCTCCGACTGGCAGGTGGGCATGCAGGCCGGCGGCGGCTGGAACGCCTTGTTCTGGTGCAACCACGACCAGCCGCGGGTGGTCTCGCGTTTCGGCCACGACGGCGAATACCGCGTGGTGTCGGCGAAGATGCTCGCCAACGCGCTGCATTTCCTTCAGGGCACGCCCTTCATCTACCAGGGCGAAGAGCTGGGCATGACCAATCCGGGCTTCGAGCACATCGACCAGTACCGCGATGTCGAGACGCTGAATATCTTCCGCCTCAAGCGCGATGCCGGGATTTCACAAGCCGACAGCATGGCGGCGATCATGCAGAAGTCGCGCGACAACGGCCGTACGCCGATGCAGTGGACTGCCGGGGCGCACGCCGGTTTCAGCAGCGCCGAGCCATGGATCGGTGTTGCAGCCAATGCCGCGCAGATCAACGTCGAGCAGCAGTTGGACGATCCCGACTCGGTGCTGCACCACTACCGCGCGCTGATCGCCCTGCGCCGTCGTGAGCCGCTGATCCAGGACGGGGTGTACCGCCTGTTGCTGGACGACCACCCGCACGTCTGGGCCTACCTGCGCGAGGGCCAGGGCGAGCGCCTGCTGGTGCTCAACAACTTCTACGCCAACCCCTGCCAGATCCGTCTACCGGACGGCCTGATTGTCGATGGCACCGAGCAGCGCGTGTTGATCAGCAATTACCCCGACTGCCCTCAGCGTACCGCCAGCATTGCTTTGCGGCCCTACGAATCGTTCGTGCTGCACCTGAAGGACTGAGCCTTTGCAATACCCCCGTCCGGGAGTGCGGGGGGCTGGAACACCATAATAAAAATACCGGAGTGCTTCATGAGAACAACAATAAAGCTCGGCCTCGTCGCGTCCTGTTTCTGTGTTCCCGTTGCCGCCCAGGCCCTGGAGTTTGCCGGCTACCTGCGCAGCGGCGCCGGCACCTCCACCGGCAGTGGTCCGCAGCAGTGCTTCCAGTTGCCGGGTGCACCTTCGAAGTACCGCCTGGGCAACGAGTGCGAGCAGTACGCCGAGCTGGAATTGCGCCAGGACCTGCTGACTTTCGACGACGGTTCGGTGCTGAGCGTCGATGCCATGGCCTCGCTGTACAACAAGTACGACCGCTCGTTGCAGTTCCAGGGCGACGACCACGGCAGCGCGCGCATGCCGCAGATGTATGCGCAGTGGTCGAACCTGCCCAGCCTCAATGGGGGTTCGATCTGGGCCGGGCGGCGCTACTACAAGCGCAACGACATCCACATTTCCGACTTCTACTACTGGAACCAGAGCGCCACGGGCGGCGGGATCGAGGATGTGAAGATCGGCGACCTCAGGTACAGCTACGCGATCTCGCGCAAGGACAACCTGTACCAGAAGGAATACGCCACCCGCCACGACTTCAACGTCGCCGGCTTCAAGACCAACCCTGATGGCGAGCTGGAACTGGGCCTGAGCTACATCGACAAGGCCGGAGGTCGCGACACCCATACTGGCTGGGCGGTGACCGCGCAGCACGTGCAGAAACCCTTCCTCGGTGGCCGCAACAAGTTCGCCCTGCAGTACGGCGAAGGGCCGGGCACCGGCCTTGGCTACACCGGCAATACCGCACTGGACGACAGCAGCAAGAGCTACCGGGTGGTGGAGTTCTTCGACTGGCAGGTGACGCCGCGCTTCGGTGGCCAGGTCGAGGCCGTCTACCAGAAGGATATCCGCCCTGGCAGCCAGGATCAGACCTGGATGTCGCTGGGCGTGCGCCCGGCCTATGCCATCAGCGAACAGTTCAAGCTGGTGGCCGAGCTGGGGCATGATCAGATCGATGCCAGCGGTGGTACCCGCAAGCTCAGCAAGTTCACCTTCGCCCCGACCTGGTCGCCCAAGGGCCCCGAGTTCTGGGCGCGCCCGGAAATCCGCCTGTACTACACCTACGCCACCTGGAACGAGGCGGCCAAGCGTGCAGCCAATGAACTGGCGGCGGGTTCCGCCTTGTCCGATACCGGCTCGTACGGCACCGCGCGCCATGGCGCCAACGTCGGTGTGCAGATCGAGTACTGGTGGAAGTAGACCGCTCCGATGACTTTCAAGAACACGACAGCAGGTGACGTCATGACCTCATCCCAACCGCTGGAACTGCTGGCTCCCCTGTCCGGGGTGCTGCTTGCCCTGGACAAGGTGCCCGATCCTGTCTTCTCCAGCCGCCTGGTCGGCGATGGCCTGTGCCTCGATCCGACTTCCTCGGTGCTCTGTGCGCCGCTCGCAGGCACGGTCAGCAATATCCAGGACAGCGGCCATGCCGTCAGCATCACCGATGACCAGGGCGTGCAGGTGCTGTTGCATGTCGGCCTGGACACCGTGAACCTGGCGGGTAAGGGCTTCACCCGCCTGGTCGTGGAAGGCCAGCGGGTCGAGGCAGGGCAACCACTGATCGAGTTCGATGCCGACTATATCGCCCTGCATGCGCGCAGCTTGCTGACGCTGATGCTGGTGGTCAGTGGCGAGCCGTTCACCGTGCTGGCCGACGACGGCAGCCTGGTGCAACAGGCGCAGCCGGTGTTGCGTGTGGCCCTGCAGGCGGGTGAACAGCAGGCGCAAGAGGAGGAGGGTGAGGCACTGTTCACCCGGCCACTCATGCTGCCCAATGCCAACGGCCTGCATGCGCGTCCGGCGGCGGTGCTGGCCCAGGCGGCCAAGGGTTTCAAGGCGAGCATCTGCCTGCACAAGGGCGCCGAGAGCGCCAATGCCAAGTCGCTGGTGGCGATCATGGCGCTGCAGACCTCGCAGGGGGATGCCGTGCAGGTCAGTGCGGCGGGCGAGGACGCCGAAGCAGCGCTCGCCGCATTGAGCGCACTGTTGCTGGAAGGTTGTGGCGAGGTGGTGAACCTTGTTGGCGAGGATCAGCAGGTGGTGGCGGACCCCGAGCAGGAAACCCTGTTGCGTGGCGTCTGCGCCTCGCCCGGCTCGGCGTTTGGACAGGTGGTCCAGGTTGTCGAGCCTGAGCTGTCGATCAGCGAATCGGGTGTCGGGCAGGCGCTGGAACGCGCCGCGCTCGACCGCGCCCTGCAAGAGGCCGATCTTGCACTGCAGGCGATGCAAGCCAAGGCGGGTAGCGCGGCCCAGGCCGAGATCTTCCGGGCCCACCAGGAGCTGCTGGAAGACCCGACCCTGCTTGAGCAGGCCCATCAGTTACTGGCCGAGGGCAAGAGCGCCGCGTTCGCCTGGAACCGCGCCACGCAGGCAACCGGTGCGCTGTTCCAGGGGCTGGGCAGTGCCTTGCTCGCCGAGCGAGCCGCCGACCTCACGGATGTCGGGCAGCGGGTGCTGAAGTTGATCCTTGGCGTTGCGGACAGCGCCTGGACCCTGCCCGAGCAGGCGATCCTGGTGGCCGAGCAGTTGACCCCGTCGCAGACCGCGAGCCTCGACCCCGACAAGGTGCTGGGCTTCGTCACCGTGGGTGGTGGTGCGACCAGCCATGTGGCGATCCTCGCCCGGGCCCTGGGGCTGCCGGCGATCTGTGGCGTGCCAGCGAGCGTGCTGGCGCTGGCCGATGGTACCCAGGTGCTGCTCGACGCCGACAAGGGCGAGCTGCAATTGAGCCCGGACCCCGCGGCCATCGAGCGTCAGCGTATCGATCGCCAGCAACAGGGCCTGCGGCGCGCCCAGGACCTGCAGCAGGCACAGGCGCCTGCGATCACCCGTGATGGGCATCGGATCGAGGTGACGGCCAACGTCGCCTCGCAGCAGGAGACACAACAATCGGTGGAGCTGGGCGGCGAAGGCGTCGGCCTGCTGCGTTCGGAGTTTCTCTACCTGGACCGCAACCGTGCGCCCAGTCCGCAGGAGCAGGCCGATACCTACAGCGCGATCGCCCAGGCATTGGGCCCGGAGCGCAACCTGGTGGTGCGCACCCTGGATGTCGGCGGCGACAAGCCGCTGGCCTATGTGCCGATGGCGGTCGAGCAGAACCCCTTCCTCGGTCTGCGCGGTATCCGCCTGTGCCTGGAGCGCCCGCAACTGTTGCGCGAGCAGTTTCGCGCCATCCTCGCCAGTGCAGGCCAGGCTCGCCTGCACATCATGCTGCCGATGGTCAGCCTGCTCTCGGAACTGCGCCAGGCCCGCAAGATCCTGCAGGAGGAAGCGCATGCCCTCGGCCTGGCGAACCTGCCCAAGCTGGGAATCATGATCGAGGTGCCGTCAGCGGCGCTGATGGCCGATGTGTTTGCGCCGGAGGTGGATTTCTTCTCCATCGGCACCAATGACCTGACCCAGTACACCCTGGCCATGGACCGCGACCATCCGCGCCTGGCCGGCCAGGCCGACAGTTTCCACCCGGCGGTGCTGCGCCTGATCGGCACCACGGTCAAGGCGGCCCATGCCCATGGCAAGTGGGTCGGGGTGTGCGGCGCGCTGGCGTCGGAGTCGCTGGCGGTGCCGGTGCTGCTGGGGTTGGGGGTGGACGAACTGTCGGTCAGCGTGCCGCTGATTCCGACCATCAAGGCCCGGGTACGCGAGATGGACCTGCAGGATTGCCAGCAACTGGCGCGTCAGGTGCTGGGGCTGGAGGAGGCCGATCAGGTGCGCGAAGCCCTGCTCGGCTATCAGGCACGTGACGTCGAAACCTCATTGGCCGTGGAGGGCTGAGCATGTTCGAGAAATTGCAGCGGGCATTCTGGAAGGCGCTGACGCCGGACCTGATTGCCGAGGAGCCCGCGCCGGCGGCGGTCGGTGAGCTGTTGCCAGACGTGCTGGCGGCATTGGGCGGGGCGGGGAATCTCAAGTCGCAGCAGCGCGTCGCGTTGACCCGCGTGCGCGTGCAGTTGCTGGACCCGGCGAAGCTGGATGAGGGCGCGCTGAAGGCGGCCGGGGTGCCCGGGGTCATGGTGCTGGCGGGTGGGGTTGTGCACCTGCTGGTGGGGGTTGTGTAGCCTGATCCGGCCCTATCGCGGGACCAGCCCGCTCCCACAGGCGCAAGATCATGGTGCCTCTGAACTGCCCCCAAAGGTTGGATTGGTGTCCAACCTTTGGGGCAGTCCATTCTGTGGGAGCGGGCTGGTCCCGCGATGACGCCCGAACAGGCACGCCCAGCTCCGTCATTCTTTTGTAATGACCGGGTCATGCCCCGGTTTCCCCTGGCTTCGTACAGTGAGCTCACTCCCGTACGCACCCAGAGGAACACCCATGAAACTCCGCTCGCTCGTCCTTGCCCCGTCACTCGCCGGCGCTGCTTTCGGCGCCACCTCTACCTGGGCCGCCGATACCGCGCCGCAGGAAGTGAAGAACATCGCGCTGGTTCACGGCCTGTTCGCCGATGCGTCCAGCTGGTCCAAGGTGATTCCGTTGCTGCAAGCCAAAGGCCTGCACGTGACCGCAGTCCAGAACCCGACCACCTCGCTCGACGACGACGTCGCGGCCGTCAATCGGGCGCTCGCCCAGCAGGACGGCCCGGTGATCCTGGTCGGTCACTCCTACGGCGGCATGGTCATCAGCCAGGCCGGTGATGCCGAAAAGGTCAAAGGCCTGGTCTACATCGCCGCCCGTGCCCCGGAAGCGGGCGAAGACTACCCTGCATTGACCAAGCGCTTCCCGGCAGCGCCGGCTGGGGCTGGCCTGCAGTGGTCGGCGGACGGTTACGGCATGCTCAGCGAAAATGCCTTCGTCAACGACTTCGCCGGCGACCTGCGCCTGGATCTCGGCAAGCACCGCTGCGAACGCGCAGGCATTCGCATCGACCTGACCAGCAAGGAGTTCAAAAAGTCGACGAACCCTTTGCGGTGCGCCTGATCCATACCGTGCACGGCGTTGGCTATCGCTGCGAGCTCGAGGCGCCTGTCGCTGACCGTGCGCCTGGCGGTATTGCTGGCAACCTTTTCCGTCGTCGCCCTGGCTCTGCTGGGCGGCGCACTGTATGTCGCACTCGGGCAACAACTGGCGCTGCGTGACGACGGAGCGCTGCTGACCCGCGTCGAGCAGATCCGTACCTTGCTGCGTGACATGGATGCCCGAGAACTGGTGCGTGACAAGCCGCAGCTGTTTGCCAACATGCTGGGCAATACCGAATCCTTGCTGGTTATCCGGCCGGTCGCCGGGGCGCCACTGCTGGAGGTCAACCCAGGGCGCCGCGAAGTGCCGCAGGTCACGCCTCTGCCCGCCGCGGCATGTCGCCACTGCGCCGGTTGGCGCGCCAGACGGCAACCATTGGCGTCGGCACCTTGTCGCAGCGGCTGCAGCGCGACGATGCACCCGCCGAGCTGGATGCCCTGATCGAGCAGTTCAATGCCATGCTGGCGCGGCTCGAACGCGGTTTCGAGCAGCTCAAGCAGGTCAGTGCCGACATGGCCCACGACCTGCGTACACCCATCAACAACCTGCTGGGCCAGACTGAGGTCGGCCTCGGTCAGGTGCGTGAACCGCATTACTACCAGCACCTGCTGGGCTCGCACTTCGAAGAGTTGCAACGGCTGTCGCGGATGATCGACAACATGCTGTTCCTGGCCCGCGCCGAACATGCCGACCACCCCATCGATCGCACCGGGCTTGAATTGGCCCAGGAGTTGGGGCGTCTGTGCGATTACTTCGAAGACCTCGCCTGCGAGCGCGACGTGCGGCTGGTATGGCATGGCGAAGGCACGGTCTGGGCCGACGCCGCGTTGCTGCGCCGGGCACTGGCCAACCTGCTGGCCAATGCGGTGCGCTTTGCCGAGCAGGGCAGTGTCATCGAGGTGACCGCCGGTGAGCAGGGCGATGAGGTGTTGATCCAGGTGCGTAACCGTGGGCAGGCAATTGCGCCTGAGCACCTTGAAAGCGTGTTCGAACGTTTCTACAGGGTCGATGCCTCGCGCCAGCATTCGTCACAGTCCAGTGGGCTGGGCCTGTCGATCGTGCGGTCGATCATGCAATTGCACCAGGGGCACTGCTGGGCCGAAAGCAGCGAGGGTTCGACCTGTTTCACCCTCGCGTTCCCGCGTGTCAGCCACCATAGGCCACCCAGCCCTTGAAGGACAGCGCGCAATAGACCATCTCGATACCGCTGAAGCCGGCCTGGTGCAGCAGCGCGACAACAGTTCACTTAATCTTTCTCAATTGCAGGTGTATCGTATTCGCCCTTCATTGCCAGCGGTGCTGGCAGCTTGATTGCGCAAAACGAGGTGCCTGCACGTATGTCCTTTACCCGTCGACAAATGCTCAAGGGCCTCACCGGCCTCGTCGTGGTTGGCCTGGGCGCCGGAGGCGCGGCTCGCTACTGGCTGGGCAAGGTCGAGGACGACAATGCCGGGCACGACTACGAGCTGATCGCGGCGCCCCTGGATGTCGAGCTGGTCCCCGGATTCAAGACCGAAGCCTGGGCTTTCGGGCCGTCGGCACCGGGCACCGAGTTGCGGGTGCGTCAGGGCACCTGGTTGCGGGTACGCTTCATCAATCACCTGCCGGTGGAAACCACCATCCATTGGCACGGCATCCGCCTGCCGCTGGAAATGGACGGCGTACCTTATGTGTCGCAACTGCCGGTCAAGCCGGGCGAGTTCTTCGACTACAAGTTCCGTGTGCCGGATGCCGGCAGCTACTGGTATCACCCGCATGTCAGCAGCTCCGAAGAGCTGGGGCGCGGCCTGGTCGGGCCGCTGATCGTCGAGGAGCGCGAGCCGACGGGTTTCCGGTATGAACGCACCCTGAGCCTGAAGACCTGGCACGTGGACGAACAGGGCGAATTCATGCCATTCAGTGTGCCTCGCGAAGCGGCGCGCAATGGCACGGCTGGCCGCTTGATCACCATCAACGGCAAGGCCGAGGCAGTCACCGAGTTGCCTGCGGGCCAAGTGGTGCGCGTGCGGCTGCTCAACCTGGACAACACCTGGACCTACCGCATCAACCTCAAGGGCAACTACGAGGCGATGGTCTATGCGCTCGATGGCAACCCAGTGACCCCGAGGCCGCTCGAGGACGATTACTGGCTGGGCCCCGGCATGCGCATCTGCCTGGCCATCCGAATTCCCGAGGCCGGCGAGGAGATTTCCCTGCGCGACGGTTTCGTGCGCCTGGGCACATTGCGTTCGGTCGCCAGCAGCGAGGCGCCGGGCGACTGGCCCAAGGCGTTGCCGCCGAACCCGATCGCCGAGCCGGACCTGGAGAACGCCGAGAAGCTGAACTTCAATTTCGAGTGGGCGGGCAAGGTTTCGGTGAACACCGACAATGGCAAGCCACCGAGTCTGTGGCAGATCAACGGCCAGGCCTGGGACATCACCGACAAGACCTGCGCCGACCGGCCGATCGCCACGTTGAAAAAGGGCAACAGCTATATCTTCGAGCTGAAGAACATGACCCAGTACCAGCACCCTATCCATCTTCACGGTATGAGTTTCAAGGTGATCGCCTCCAATCGCCGCAAGATCACCGAGCCCTGGTTCACCGACACCTACCTGCTGGGCAAGAACGAACGTGCCCAGGTGGCGCTGGTGGCGGATAACCCGGGCACCTGGATGTTCCACTGCCATGTGATCGACCACATGGAAACCGGCCTGATGGCCGCGATCGCGGTGGTCTGATGCGTCCGCGGATCATCGATCGCAGCGGCGATCAGGCATTCATGCAGTTGGCCCTGGAACTGGCGGCTGAAGGCGCCTTGCTGGGCGAGGTGCCGGTAGGTGCGGTGCTGGTGCAGCAGGGGCAGGTGATTGGCCGAGGTTTCAACCGGCCCATCACCGACAGTGACCCCAGCGCCCACGCCGAAATGGTCGCCATCCGCGATGCGGCCAAGGCTGTCAGCAACTACCGGCTGCCGGGCAGCACCCTGTATGTGACCCTTGAACCCTGCAGCATGTGTGCGGGGCTGATCGTCCATTCACGAATCGAGCGGGTGGTGTATGGGGCGCTGGAACCCAAGGCCGGGGTGGTGCAGAGCCAGGGGCAGTTCTTCGGGCAGGGCTTTCTCAACCACCGGGTGATGGTTGAAGGCGGGGTACTGGCTGAGGAGTGCGGGGCAATACTGACCGAGTTCTTCAAGGCCCGACGGGCCAAGGTTAAACCTTGACCGGCCTTTTCGCGGGCTTACATCGGCGGTGATTGTTCCGCCGGCTTGTCCTTGTTGACCCCCGGCACATGCAGGTTGCCCTCGGCCACCTGGCCTTCGAGCTGCGGCTGGGTCACCCAGGTGAGGATGTCGTAGTAGCGACGGATGTTGGCCACGAAGTGCACCGGCTCGCCGCCGCGGGCGTAGCCATACTTGGTCTTGCTGTACCACTGCTTTTGCGACAGGCGCGGCAGCATCTTCTTCACGTCCAGCCACTTGTTCGGGTTCAGGCCTTCACGCTTGGCGAGTGTGCGGGCGTCCTCGAGGTGGCCGCTGCCGACGTTGTAGGCGGCCAGGGCGAACCAGGTGCGGTCCGGCTCCTGAATGCTGTCGTCCAGTTGCTCCTTGATGAGCATGAAGTATTTCGCCCCACCCATGATGCTCTGCTTCGGGTCCAGCCGGTTGGACACGCCCATGGCCTGGGCGGTGCGCTGGGTCAGCATCATCAGGCCGCGTACGCCGGTCTTGGAGGTCACCTCGGGCTGCCACATCGATTCCTGGTAACCGATCGCCGCCAGCAGCCGCCAGTCGACCTGCTCGACCTTGGCGTAGCTCTTGAAGTGCTTTTCATACTTGGGCAGGCGCTGCTGCAGGTGCTGGGCGAAGGTGTAGGCACCGACGTAGCCAAGCACGTCCACATGGCCGTAATAACGGTCTTTCAGACGCTGAAGCGTGCCGTTCTTCTGCGCCTTGTCGAGAAACTCGTTGATCTCGTTGAGCAGGCTGTTGTCTTCGCCGGCCGCCACGGCCCAGCGCTGGTCGCGGGCATCACCCAGGTCGAAGGCCACGCGCACGTTGGAGAAGTACACCTGGTTCATCGCCAGCTCGTTGGAGTCGACCAGTGTCAGGTCGATCTGGCCTTCGTCGACCATGCGCAGCAGGTCGACCACCTCCACGGCGTCGGACTCTTCGTATTCAAGCGTCGGATACTGTTTCTTCAGTTCGGCCAGCTGTTCGGCGTGGCTGCTGCCCTTGAGCACCATGATCTTCTTGCCGATCAAGTCCTTGGGTTCGGTGGGGCGGGAGCGGCCGTTGCGGTAGATGACCTGGGGGGTGACTTCGAGATACGGGTGGGAAAATTTCGCCTGGGTGGTGCGTTGCTCACTGCTGACCAGGCCGGCGGCGGCCAGCACCGGGCCGGAAGGCTTGCCCAACTGGTCGAAGAGATCGTCGAGGTTGTCGGCGGTCTCGATCTCCAGCTTGACGCCGAGATCGTCGGCGAAACGCTTGACCAGCTCGTATTCGAAACCGGTTTCGCCGTTGCGGTCCTGGAAGTAGGTGGCCGGGCTGTTGCGGGTTATGACGCGCAGCACGCCGTCCTCCTTCACGCGCTCGAGGGTGCTGGGTTTTTCAACACAGGCACCGAGCATCAGGAAGAGTCCGGTTGCGAAGAGCCATCTGGCGCAGCGCTGGCGCAAAGCAGTGTGGGCGAACATAGGTTGCAGTATACGCAAAGGACCGCCCGCGCCATATCTCGACAACCGTTAGCTTGTCTGGTAGCGGGTCATGTGTTTGCGGGTGCTTGCCTTCAGGGGATCGCTCAGGCGAAAACCCCTCCGGCCAGGCCGTAGAATTCTGACCCCCAGGTCCGGTTCCGCCGCCCGGCAGCATTGCCCTCTGGCGGGTGCCGAAAGCCGTCGAATTAGGCTAGAATGCACGGCCTCTAAGCACACCCCTTCCTGAGGCTGTCCCGACGATGTTGATCCTGCGCGGCGCTCCTGCCCTTTCTGCCTTTCGCCACGGTAAATTACTCGAGCAACTGAGCCAGAAAGTCCCCGCTGTTACTGGTTTGTATGCCGAATTTGCCCACTTCGCCGACGTCGACGGCGAGCTGACCGCCGACCAGCAGCAGGTGCTGGGGCGTCTGCTCAAGTACGGCCCGAGCGTGCCGGTACAGGAGCCGAGCGGCCGCCTGTTCCTGGTCGTGCCGCGTCTGGGCACCATTTCGCCCTGGGCTTCCAAGGCCAGCGACATCGCCCACAACTGCGGCCTGCAGTCGATCCAGCGCCTGGAGCGCGGCATCGCCTACTACGTTGCCGGCTCGCTCAGCGACGCCGACGCCGCGCAGGTCGCGGCCGAACTGCACGATCGCATGACCCAGCGCGTGCTGACGCAACTGGAACAGGCCGCTGACCTGTTCAGCCACGCCCAGCCCAAGCCGATGACCTCGGTCGACATTCTCGCAGGTGGCCGCGCCGCCCTGGCCCAGGCCAACGTCGACCTGGGCCTGGCCCTGGCCGAAGACGAGATCGACTACCTGGTCAACGCTTTCCAGGGGCTCAAGCGCAACCCGAACGACATCGAGCTGATGATGTTCGCCCAGGCCAACTCCGAGCACTGCCGCCACAAGATCTTCAACGCCAGTTGGGACATCGACGGCCAGGCTCAGGAAAAGAGCCTGTTCGGCATGATCAAGAACACCTACCAGATGCACAACGAAGGTGTGCTGTCTGCGTACAAGGACAATGCCTCGGTGATCGTCGGCAACGTCGCCGGCCGCTTCTTCCCGAACCCTGAAACCCGCCAGTACGGTGCGGTGCAGGAGCCGGTGCACATCCTGATGAAGGTCGAGACGCACAACCACCCGACCGCCATCGCCCCGTTCTCCGGCGCCTCCACCGGCTCCGGCGGCGAGATTCGCGACGAAGGCGCCACCGGCCGGGGCGCCAAGCCCAAGGCCGGCCTCACCGGCTTTACCGTCTCCAACCTGCGCATCCCGGGCTTCGAGCAGCCATGGGAGCAGGCCTACGGCAAGCCGGAGCGTATCGTCGACGCCCTCGACATCATGATCGAAGGCCCGCTGGGCGGCGCTGCGTTCAACAACGAATTCGGTCGTCCGGCCCTGACCGGTTACTTCCGCACCTTCGAGCAGTCCATCAACACCCCGCACGGTGAAGAAGTACGCGGCTACCACAAGCCGATCATGCTCGCTGGCGGCATGGGCAACATCCGCGAAGACCACGTGCAGAAGGGCGAGATCACCGTTGGCGCCAAGCTGATCGTGCTCGGTGGCCCGGCCATGCTGATCGGCCTGGGCGGCGGCGCTGCCTCGTCGGTGGCCACCGGTGCCAGCTCGGCTGACCTGGACTTCGCCTCGGTACAGCGCGAAAACCCGGAAATGGAGCGCCGCTGCCAGGAGGTCATCGACCGCTGCTGGCAGTTGGGCGACGCCAACCCGATCGCCTTTATCCACGACGTCGGTGCCGGCGGCATCTCCAACGCCTTCCCGGAGCTGGTCAACGACGGTGGCCGCGGTGGCCGCTTCGAGCTGCGCAACGTGCCCAACGACGAGCCGGGCATGGCCCCGCACGAAATCTGGAGCAACGAATCGCAGGAGCGTTACGTGCTGGCCGTCAGCGCCGTCGATTTCGAGCGCTTCAAGGCCATCTGCGAGCGTGAGCGCTGCCCGTTCGCGGTGGTCGGCGAGGCCACCGAAGAACAGCACTTGACTGTCACCGACAGCCACTTCGACAACACGCCGGTCGACATGCCGCTCGACGTGCTGCTGGGCAAGCCGCCACGCATGCACCGTTCGGTCACTCGCGAAGCCGAGCTGGGCGATGATTTCGACCCGAGCGAGCTGGACCTCGACCAGGCTGTGCAGCGCGTGCTGAGCCACCCGGCCGTGGCCAGCAAGAGCTTCCTGATCACCATCGGCGACCGCACCATCACCGGCCTGGTCGCCCGCGACCAGATGGTCGGCCCGTGGCAGGTGCCGGTGGCCGACTGCGCCGTCACCGCCACCAGCTTCGACGTCTACACCGGCGAAGCCATGGCCATGGGCGAGCGTACACCGCTGGCACTGCTGGATGCCCCGGCGTCCGGGCGCATGGCCATCGGCGAAACCATCACCAACCTGGCCGCCTCGCGCATCGACAAGCTGTCCGACATCAAGCTGTCGGCCAACTGGATGTCCGCTGCCGGCCACCCGGGTGAAGACGCGCGCCTGTACGACACCGTCAAGGCTGTCGGCATGGAGCTGTGCCCCGAGCTGGGCATTACCATTCCGGTCGGCAAAGACTCGATGTCGATGAAGACCAAGTGGAGCGACGAGGGCGTCGAGAAGAGCGTCACCTCGCCGATGTCGCTGATCATCACAGGCTTCGCCCCGGTCACCGACATCCGCAAGACTCTCACCCCGCAACTGCGCATGGACAAGGGTGAAACCGACCTGATCCTGATCGACCTGGGCCGCGGCAAGAACCGCATGGGCGCCTCGATCCTGGCCCAGACCTACGGCAAGATCGCCGCCCAGGCACCGGACGTCGACGACGCCGAAGACCTCAAGGCGTTCTTCGCCGTGATCCAGGGCCTGAACGCCGACGGTCACCTGCTGGCCTACCACGACCGTTCCGACGGCGGCCTGGTCACCACCGTGCTGGAAATGGCCTTCGCCGGTCATTGCGGCCTCGACCTGCAACTCGATCCGCTGACCGACAGCAAGGGCGACGTGCCGGCCATCCTCTTCAACGAAGAGCTGGGCGCGGTCATCCAGGTTCGCCAGGACGCCACTCCGGACGTATTGGCCCAGTTCAGCGCCGCCGGCCTGGGCGAGGAGTGCGTCGCGGTGATCGGCAAGCCGGTCAACAACGGTGAGGTGTCCATCAGCCTGAACGGCGAAGTGCTGTTCGACGATGACCGCCGCATGCTGCAGCGCCAGTGGGCCGAGACCAGCTACCAGATCCAGCGCCTGCGCGACAACGCCGACTGCGCCGACCAGGAGTTCGATGTCCTGCTCGAAGAGGACAATCCAGGCCTGTCGGTCAAGCTCGGCTACGACGTCAACGACGACGTTGCCGCGCCTTACATCAAGAAGGGTGTGCGGCCGCAAGTGGCGATCCTGCGTGAGCAGGGCGTCAACGGCCAGGTCGAGATGGCTGCGGCCTTCGACCGTGCAGGCTTTGCCGCCATCGACGTGCACATGAGCGACATCCTCGCCGGTCGTGTCGACTTCGAAGCCTTCAAGGGCCTGGTCGCCTGCGGTGGCTTCTCCTACGGCGACGTACTGGGTGCCGGTGAAGGCTGGGCCAAGTCGGCGCTGTTCAACAGCCGTGCCCGCGATGCCTTCCAGGCCTTCTTCGAGCGTACCGACAGCTTCGCCCTGGGCGTGTGCAACGGTTGCCAGATGATGTCCAACCTGCACGAACTGATCCCGGGCACCGAGTACTGGCCGCACTTCGTGCGCAACCGCTCGGAGCAGTTCGAAGCGCGTGTAGCCATGGTCGAGGTGCAGAAGTCCAACTCGATCTTCCTGCAGGGCATGGCCGGTTCGCGCATGCCGATCGCCATCGCCCACGGTGAAGGCCATGCCGAGTTCGCCAGCGAAGAGGCGCTGCTGGAAGCCGACCTGTCCGGTTGCGTGGCCCTGCGTTTCGTCGACAACCACGGCAAGGTCACCGAGCAGTACCCGGCCAACCCGAACGGTTCGCCACGGGGCATCACCGGCCTCACCAGCCGCGACGGTCGCGTCACCATCATGATGCCGCACCCTGAGCGTGTGTTCCGCGCCGTGCAGAACTCCTGGCGTCCGGATGACTGGCAGGAAGACGCCGCGCTGATGCGCATGTTCCGCAACGCGCGGGTGTGGGTGAACTAAGCGGTGCACAAGCTCGCCTTCTTCGTCCCCGCCAGCCATGTCGAAGTGGTCAAGGCCGCCGTGTTCGCTGCTGGAGGCGGACGTATCGGTGACTACGATCACTGTGCCTGGCAGACACTTGGCCAGGGTCAGTTCCGCCCGTTGGATGGCAGCCAGCCATTCCTCGGGGAGGTGGGCCAGGTCGAGGTGGTGGAGGAGTGGAAGGTGGAGCTGGTGGTGGCCGATGAGCGGGTTCGTCAGGTGGTTGCTGCATTGAAGCAGAGCCATCCTTATGAAACGCCGGCGTATGAGGTCTGGCCTTTGCTCGACGTCTGAATGCGCTGAAGTTTCGCTGCTGCAAACCGACAAGCCCCGGCAGTCTCCTGCCGGGGCTTGTCGTTTCTACAGGTTTTAACTGAACAGCCCTTTCAGACGTTCCCAGGCGCTTTCATCCACCGCTGGCGCCTCATGATGGTGATGGAGCTCTTCGAAGACGGCTGGGTTGCTGGATTTCTGGATTTCCTTGGGATGCTCGCTAGCCCATTTGCTGACCAGTTCGTCCTGCCATTCGCTGTCATTGGGGTGGGTAAAGTAGCTGCGCGCTACCTTGACCGGATCGCGCAACCGGCCGCCCTGCCAGTATTTGTACATGGCGAAGCCGACATCGCGCACCGCAACCCGAGCCATCAGAGTGGCCAAGGTATGCAGCGGATGCACGTCATGGTCCTTGGCAAGCTGGGAGTGGGTCGGATTGGTCGAACCGGTGAGCATGGGATTGCCCATCCTGTACGTCTGGATATCGTCGACCGAGTTGCCGATCAGGTTGAGGATGGCGCGATAGCCGATCTTGGGCAGGTCGGTTGCAAGGCGCAGCGGTGAGCCCGTGATCCAGGAAACGCGCCTCGCCACATTGAACCCGGGAAGGTCCGCCAATGTATCGCGAATTTCCAGTGCACTGTTCAGGTGTTCCTGCCACTGCGGATCGGGGTGATCCTGAAGCAGGATCAGCAGCGCCAGTTCAGTGTCCGAGCGTTGCCCTGGCGTGATGTTCTCGAAGTCGCCGGAGGGCGCGAAGAGTACTTTGGCCATCGGCTCGGCCAGGCTGGCTATCACATCGCTACCGGCGAACATGCCAGTGACAATGGGCCAGCCGTGCTTGCAGTCGGCTTGTGCGGTCCAGGTCAGTACAGTGTCGTGACCCTGCTTGTGCAGGCTCAATTCGGCGTAGTTGGAGTGGGCGAAGTAATCTTCCAGCACGTGCAGTGCTGCACCGAATTTGCGCATGCCCTCAGGGGTCGGGCCGGCCGCCATTGCCTCGCGTAGTCGTTGGCACATGTAATCGACCGAACTGAAGATGTGGCGCTTCATGGACGTATCCGGATCGACCTGCAACCGCGGATCGTCCTGTGCCACAGGCGGCTCGAAGTCTGCATCGATGGTGCGCGGATCAGTCACTGACGGGCTGGGGTTGTAGGGATTGTCGATGTGCTCGGTAGGACGATACACCCCGAGCATCTGCGGTGTGATCACGTAGTGCGCGCGCTCTTGCGGCGTGGATTGCAGGCTGGGGAATGCCTTGAGCGCCAGCAGGTCTACGAGTTGGGTCAGGACTTTCCGGGAAAGCTTGCGCGGGAACTCTTTGGGCGCGTCCTCGGCGCGGACCAGCTTGGGATCGAGCAACTGCGAGTAGTCGCGCAACCAGTTGCCGAAATAGATCGCCTTGCGTTGTTGCTCATTGAACCCGGCGTACTTGAGGTCTTCCTCGATCGACTCATGCCCCCAGGACATTTCAGGGTTTTTCTTGTCGCCCTTGCCCGCAGAAAAGCCCTCGGTGCTGCCTTCATTGGTGTTGGCGCGTTGCGCATGTTCATCCTGGCTCTGGCGGATGAACATGCGCATGGCCTGGTCATCGGCTCGCAGGGTGATGGTTCGGCCTGCTTCAGTCAGCTGGGCGATCGGCAGATCACCGCTTGGGCCGGACTCCATGCAGCCGATCAGGTAGGCGAAGCGCGCACCTTCCTCGAGTTCTGCATCCTCGGCCACCGAGGCTAAGCCATCGTCCAGGCCTTTCGCGAAGTCTTGGCGCAGAAGGTTGTCCAGGTGATGACCGAACTCGTGCAGCAGGATGGTCGCCAGTTCACAGGCTGCCTGTGGCTGCAGCAGCGCGCCAGCGATCACCTCGGGGTGCAGGTGGATGATACGCGTGGCATTGTCGTAGCAGGCTTTGCCCGCCACCTGTGGGTTCACCTGGTGTACAGGGTTGCTCAACGTGCCGTCGCGCAGTGCGTCCTGCAGCTGCTGGTAGCAACTGTCTGGCAGGTCGTCACCGAACACAGGGATGAGCATTTCGCGAAAGGCCTGTGCTGAGAGCGGCCGGCTGATTTCGGTGAGTCGATCAAGAGCGAAGCGGGTTTGCAGGCATAGTGGGATCATGCTGGGGACTCATCAACTGACGGAGCCCCAGCATGTGAGCCGCATGGTGCAAGAGGGAGCAGGCAACGCCTCCCGCTGTAGGCGCTACGAAAGGCGGGTGCGGTTTTGAAGGGCCCCGCAGGCCAGCAGGCCGATCTCGAACAGCAACCACATCGGGATGGCGAGCATGGTCTGGGAGAACACGTCAGGAGGCGTGAGGATCATACCGGCCACGAAACAGCCGACGATCACGTAGGGCCGGCTACGGCGCAAGCTGGCAACATCGGTCATGCCTGCCCAGACCACGATGAAGGTCGCCACCGGTATCTCGAATGCCAGGCCGAACGCCAGGAAAAGCGCGAGGATGAAGTCCAGATACTGGCTGATGTCGGTCATCATTGCCACGCCTTCGGGCGTCACGCTGGCGAAGAAACCGAACATCATCGGAAACACCAGGAAGAACGCGAATGCCATGCCGCCGTAGAACAGCAGGATGCTCGACACCAGCAGCGGCAGGGCGATGCGTTTCTCCCGCCGATACAGCCCCGGCGCGATGAAGCCCCAAGCCTGATGCAGCAGCACTGGCATGCTGATAAACAGCGCGCACATGGCCGTCAGCTTGAAGGGCGTGAGAAACGGCGAGGTGACGCTGGTCGCGATCATGCTCGCGCCTTCGGGCAGGAAGCGGCGCAGCGGTTCGGAGACCAGGGTGTAGAGGGTCTGGGCGAAGGGGAACAACCCGGCGAACGCCAGGGCGATGGCCAGCAGGCAACGCACCAGGCGCTTGCGTACGTCACGCAGGTGTTCGGTCAGCGGCATTGCCGACCTTCCGTGGATAGCGAAGCTCATGATCTACCTTCCCTGGCGGGGGCTTCATCGAGGCTGACACCCTGGCGGATATCCTGCTCCAGTTTGCGCAGCGCCGCATCGTCCAGGGCTGGCATGTCGATTTCCCGCTCGACCTGGGCGCGCAGCATGTTCATGGCCTGCCGCGCCCGCCCAAGGCCGCGCCCGACGGTGCGCATCGCCACCGGCAGGCGTTCGGGCCCCAGGACCAGCAGAGCGACGACGCCAACCAGCAGCAGTTCGCTGAAACCGATCTCGAACATCAGCCTTGGCGATCCGTTGGCTGCTGTTGAACCTGTGCGTTGGGTGATGCGCTGCTGTTGTCGTCACCGCCCATCGACTTGCGAAAACCCTGGATCGCTTCGCCGACATCGCTGCCCAGGCCTTTGAGGCGCTTGGTGCCGAACAGCAGGAAAACGATCAGCAGCACGATCACCAGTTGCCAGATGCCTATACCGCCCATTTGTGAGAACCCCTGTAAGGTCATGAAAAGGAAGGCCAATCCTGCCTGCTTCAGATGACGCCAACGTGACTGTCGGGAAACGTTGCCATGTGCTTGCAACACGCACCGTGTTGACTGGCGCCTCCACGGATGAAGAGGCGCGGTGCAATGGGTGGCGGGCGACAACAGGGTGCAGCGTTGCTGATGGTGATGGTGGCGCTGGCGATGCTTGCGGCGGGCCTGGCCTGGCTGGTGGAGGAGGGGCGTCGCCAGGTCGATGAAACGCGCTTGCTGCGTCAGCGCGTGCAGGTGCGGGCGATGGAGCAGGCTGGCCTTGCCTATGCCAGCCAGGCCCTGCGCGATCCGGCCTGGCGCGTCAGCCCCCTGTTCTGGCAGGCCCTGCGCGGCCAGGCGCTGGAGTATGACTTTGGGGCAGGCAAGGCACGCCTGCGGGTGCGCGACCAGCACACCTGCTTCAACGTCAATGCCTTGCTGGGCGAAGACGCCGAGCGTGCCGAGCGTCAGCTGCGCCGGTTGCTCGGCGACGACATGGCGGCCGAGCGATTGGTCGACGCCCTGGCCGATTGGCTGGACGCTGACAGCGACACGCGCCTGCAAGGTGCCGAGAGCGGCCAGTACCTGCGTCAGCAGCCACCGCGTCTGGCGGCCAACCAGGCGATGCTCGACCCGAGCGAACTGAACCTGCTGCTCGAGCCCGATGCCGGGCGCCAGGGGCGTTATCCGATGCTGTGCGCATTGCCGCAGACCAGCGGCTGGCGGCTCAATGCCAATGCCTTGAACCTGGAGCACCTGCCGTTGCTGGAGGCGCTCTACGAGGGGCACTTTTCCCGATCGCTGCTCAGCCGGATCATCAGTAATCGGCCGGCTTCGGGTTATGTCGATGCAGGAGCGTTACGCCAGGCGCTGGGCGCTTTGGATGACGAGAGCTTTGCCCGGTTGAGCGAGGGGTTGTTGCTCAACAGCGGGCTCTTCCTGTTGCAGCTTTCGTTCGAGGAAGAGGGGCGGTCGGTGCGCAGTCAGTTTCAGATCGAGGCGCTGGGGGTGGTGCAGTGGCATGCGCGGGTGCCGGCGCAGCAGGTGCGGGTGCTGGGGCGGGAACCGATGGCCTGGTAAGCCTGACCTGCCCGCGAAGAGGCCGGTGCAGCCAGCACAAGGCTGACTGCCCGGCCCAGGCTCAGGCGGTCCCGATTTCCCCGCCATCATTCCGTTGAATCACCACGGTAGATGCCCGTGGTCGCACCCGGCTCCCTGCCGGGGTCACATCTGTCGCCTTGTCGGTATACGGCCAGTTCCCCGGGTGCTGGATGTTGATGAACAGCGTCTTGTTGTCCGGCGTGAAGCTGATCCCCGTCACCTCGCAGCCGTTAGGGCCGACGAAGAAGCGCCGCAGGTCCACCTGGTTCTGGGCGTTGACCGGGATCTGCTTGCCGGTGGCATCGACCAGGTCGGTGGGGATCACCGCCAGCAACTGGTCATTGGTGTAGCTGGTCAAGGTGGTCTCGCCGTTGTCGGTCTCGATCCACAGCACCCCACGGCTATCGAAGCTCATCCCGTCTGGGCTGGCGAACTGGTTCAGTTCGGTCAGGCCCGAGCGGTTGATGTCCGGTGTACCGGCAGCGTTGGCGCCGAACACGAAGATGTCCCAGGTGAAGCTCTTGTGATCGTCGCTGTCGTGCCAGCGGATGATGTGGCCATGGCGGTTCGGGCCGCGCGGGTTGGCCGCATCCACCTTGGCGGCAGTACGCGCGCTGTTGTTGGTCAGGGTTAGGTAGACGTTGCCATTGAGCGGGTTGACGGCGGTCCACTCAGGGCGGTCCATCGGCGTCGCGCCGACTGCGTCAGCCGCGCCGCGGGTGTTGAGGATGATGCCCGGCAGATCACCGTACAGCGCCCCCAGCGTGCTCCCGGCGGTGGTGGGGGTGGCCACGTCCAGCAGCAGCCATACGCCCTTGCCGTCGGCATTGAAGCGGGCGACGTAGAGCTTGCCCTTGTCCATGTACTTGGCACCGGTGGCCAGGCGGTCGGCCGGGGTGGCGTCGGCTGGATCCCATACGGCGTCGGAGACGAACTTGTACAGGTACTCGTTGTTCGAGTCGTCGCCGGTGTACCACACCAGCGGCTTGCCCGCGACTGGCAGGCCCGGGCAGCAGCCCTCGTGGCGGAAGCGGCCAAGGGCGGTGCGCTTCACTGCCAGGGTGGCACTGTTGTACGGGTCGATCTCGACGATGTAGCCATAGGTGCTGGCTTCGTTGCGGTAGTCGTCGGTGGCGCTGGCGCCGGTCGGGGTCACGTTGAAGCGGGCGAACTCGCCGTTGACCTCGCTGGCGTCGCCAGCAACGGTTTCCCACTTGTACTGGCCGCTGCTGGCACTGACGCCGATGCGCACCTGATCAGCCGGGCGCACACCCTTGTTGACGAAGATGCCAGGCCAGTTCTCCTCGCAGGTCAGGTAGGTGCCCCACGGCGTGTAGCCGTTGCCGCAGTTGTTGTTGGTGCCGCGCGCCTGGGTGCCGGTCGGCGAGAACTTGGTCTTGACGTGATCGGTGCCGCGCATAGGGCCGGCGATGTCCATCAACGAGGCAGTGGTGAAGCGGCGGTTGAGCGGGTCGTTCTGCATTACATGCCAGCGGCCGTTGACCTTGCTCAGGCGCACCACGCCAGCGCCGTGGGCGTTGATCTCCTTGCGCACTTCTTCGACCGGGCGCTTGCCGGTGCCATCGGTGGTCGGGCCGTTCGGGTGCAGCGCGTCGGCTTCGATGTATTCGAAGTTGATCGCCAGCAACCCATCGTCGGAGCTGCCGTTGATGGGGAAGAAGTGCATGCCGTCATGGTTCATGCCCATCGCGTTGGCCTGGTCGGTCGAGGTGTTGCTGCCGTCGGACTTCCACGGATTGCCGTTGCTGTTCAGCGGCGTGCCCCACGGCGCGATCACATAGGCGCTGTAACCGGGGGCAATGACGCAGGCGTCGGTGCGCGAGCCGGCGATGGACTGGAAGCCCAGCTTGAGCTTGGCTGGTGGTTCGGTCACAGGCGGCTCGGTGGCCGGATCATCGTGATGTGAGCTGCCGCCACCCCCGTCGAAACAGGCGGTCAGGCCGGTGCCTGCGATCATCGCGATGGCCGCGCCGAGGCTGCCGCGCATCACGGTACGACGGCTCAGGTAGGTATCCATCACGCTGGCCATCGGCAGGTTGCCGCTCTGGTTCCGGTCCAGGTTATCGCCGGTTTCTCGACTCATCAGGGTGTCCTTGTAATGGCTGAGTAAGAGGAACCGCGACTTTAGGGGGCAAGTGTGATGATTGATTGGCAAAAATATTAACGGGGTTTTAAAGCCTAGCGCCATTAGTAACAAGATTTGTCAGAGCTTTACCGCATCGGCTGTCGGATTTCTGCCATCAAACTGTCACGCAGCCACCCCAATATCCGGGGCCGAACGTGAACTCAGGTTAGGGATGGCGGGGGCGATGGCGAGCAGTGTGCGCAGACGCGAAGTGATTGGCTGGATGGGCGTCGGGGCCTTGGCGCCTTTGTTGGGCGCCTGCTCCGCGATCCCCGGTCAGCGCGGCGGCGACGCCTCGCTCGAACTGCTCTATGTCGCCGACACCCTCGATGCCCGCGAGCCTGGCCTGCCAGTGGTGCCGGCCACGCGCCTGGGGCCGGTCAGCCATCTGGGACGTGCTCCGTGGATGACCGGCAGCCATGCCAGTAGCGGCCATGCCGAGCTCGCGCCATTGCTCGATGCCGGCCAGGCCAGCCAGGCGCGCCTTGGCGGTTATGCCGTATTGGCCGCACTGATGGAGCAGATGCGCAACGAGGCCGGCGCCGAGCGCTGCCTGACCCTGGAAAACGGCCAGAACTGGAACGGCAGCGGCCTGGCCTACCTGACCCAAGGCGATAGCGGCGTGCAGGGCAGTCGGATGCTGGCCAGCGAGGTGCGTGTGAGCAGCGATGAGCGCGTGCTGTGGCCGCAACGCTGCGCCGCTCTTTATCGTCAGTCCCCTGCGATTACCCTCGGCGCCGGGCTTGGCGTTGAACAGGCCAAGGGCCTGGGTGTCGAGCCCCTGCGTGTGTTCGAGCGCGGCGGCGTGCGCATTGCGGTGGTCGGTGTGACCGACCCTTACGCCCAGGATCAGAAAGCCTCGCTCAAGCAGTGGTACCAATCATTGTTGCCAAGCTTCCAGCAAGCCCGGCGCGAGGCCGACCTGGTGGTCGCCCTGGCGGATGTCGGTACTGGCCCCGGCCTTTGGCTGGCCGAGCGGATCGACGAAATCGATGTCCTGCTGTGTGCCCGTGGCCAGGATCTGTGGCCGACACCAGTGCCTGTCACGCAAGCGTCGGGGCGCCAAGTGCCGGTGCTGTTCGCCGGGTGCCGCGCCAGTGGCGTCTATCGCCTGCGTTGCCAGCAAACCGCGGGGCAGTGGCAGTTCGAGGCGCGTTTCGTGCCTGCTTTCGAGGATCGACTTTCGCCAACTGCCCAAGCGCGCGCCAGCCAGTTACGCACCACGCTGCGCCAGCAGCGCGCCGGTCATGCGGCCTGGCTTGACCAGCCGCTGGCGCGCGCGCCGCAGGCCTTGTGGCGCCGTGATACCCGTGGCGGCAGTTGGGATCGTCTCTTGCATCAGGCCCTGGCCGACGACTCGAGCATGCCGGTGCTGCTGCCGGGGCTGCGTTACGACCATCCACTGCCTGCTGGCCAGGCGATCACCCGCGAGCATCTGATCAGCCTCACCGGCGGCTACTCGGCGCCTGTGGTCGAGGCCCCTGCGCGCCAGGTGGAACAGGTGCTGGAGAATGCCGCCGAGCAGTTGTTCGGCGATCCGCTGCTGCTCGACAACAGCCAGGACCTGCCGCGTTGGCAAGGCCACGCCTGGCAGGTCAGCTACAGCCCGATGGGCAAGCGCGTCGCCGGGCTCCCGACGGTGCAGGGCTCGTGTCGCACCTTCGGCCTGCACTTCGATGCCCAGGCCGGCGAGCCGCTGTGGCAGAAGGTCGAGGCCTGGCTGGCGCGCCAGGCGCCGAACTGGCAACTGTCGCCGTTGCAATGGCCCGAGGTGCGCTATGTACAAGGGCATCCGGGGTGGCATCCGCGCCAGGTGGCGTCGTGATCGGGCTGTCGCGCCTGCCCAACCTGCTGCTGCTGACCTTGGCCGGCTGGCTCGCCGCCCAGTGCATCCTGCAACTGAGTCGCCAGCCGCAACCGCTCGGTGTCCCGCGTGAACAGGCATCGACCTTGCCAGGCCTGATGGCTGGCCACTGGCAGGCGCCATCCGATGAGGGTGGCATCCCCCTGACACGCCTGCCGCTGCACTACCTCGGCGGGCTCAAGGCCGAGCCGCTGTCCGCCACGGTGGTGGTGCTGCGCTTCGGCCAGCAGGTCCGCACCCTGGGCCGTGGCCAGCGACTGGCGCCAGGGATCGTGCTGCAGGACATCGATGCCGATGGCCTGATTTTCGACAACCAGGGGCGGCGCGAGCGCCTGCCCTGGCCGCCACGGCCCGCCGTGACCGGCTTCAAGCGGCAAGGATGAGCAATGATCGCAAGATACGCTGTGGCCTGCGTGCTGAGCCTCGGCCTGTGCTCTGCGCAGGCCTGGGCCGAAGACCCTGAGGTCGACGAAGACGGGGTGCCGCAATACGAGGTGAACTTCGTCGACACCGACATGGGCGAGTTCATCGACAGCGTCTCGCGCATCACGGGCACCACCTTCATCGTCGATCCACGGGTCACCGGCAAGGTCACGGTACGCACCGTCGATCGCCACGACGCCGAAGCCATCTACGACATCTTCCTCGCCCAGTTGCGTGCCCAGGGCTTTGCCGCCGTGGACCTGCCCAACGGCAGCGTGAAGATCGTCCCCGACCAGGCCGCGCGCCTGGAGCCGGTGCCGGTGGAGAACGCCGGCAAGCAGAGCAAGGGCAGCGACGGCGTGGCGACCCGGGTATTCAATGTGCGCAACGCCGCCAGCGAACAGATGCTCGGCATTCTCAAGCCGCTGATCGACCCGCGCGTCGGGGTGATCACCCCATACCCTGCCGCCAACCTGCTGGTGGTCACCGACTGGCGCAGCAACCTGGAGCGCATCGACAAGCTGCTACGCCAGCTCGACCAGGTCAGCGACGAGCCCTTGCAGGTGATGCCACTCAAGCATGCCAGCGCCGCTGACACCGCGCCCCTGGTCACCCGCCTGCTGGCCCGCGAGCAGGGCGCCGACAGTGCTCAGGTGGTGGCCGACCCGCGCAGCAATGCGCTGCTGGTGCGTGGTAGCGCCGACAGCCGCGAGCGCGTCCGTACGCTGCTTGGCCAGCTCGACCGACCCAGCGACAACCTGCACAGCAGCAACACCCAGGTGATCTACCTGCGCCACGCCAATGCTGCGGAAGTGGTCAAGGTGCTGCGCGGTCTCGGCCAGGACGGCGGGGTGCCCGATGCGCCCGCAGGCGAAGGCAAGGAGGCGCCAGTACGCACCGCCAGCGATTCGGGCGTGCGCCTGGAGTATGAAGAGGGCGCCAATGCGGTGGTCATGGTCGGCCCCGACAGTGAGCTGGCGGCCTATCGCAACATCGTCGAGCAACTCGATATCCGCCGCGCCCAGGTGGTGGTCGAGGCGATCATCGCCGAAGTGTCCGACAGCAGCGCCCAGGAGCTGGGCGTGCAGTGGCTGTTCGCCGACGAGAAGTTCGGCGCCGGCATCGTCAACTTCGGCAGCAACGGGGTGAACATCGCCAACATCGCCGGCGCTGCCGCCAGCGGCGACAACAGGGAACTGGGCAAGCTGCTCTCGGCCACCTCGGGCGCCACCGCCGGCATCGGCCATTTCGGCGGCGGTTTCAACTTCGCCATGCTGATCAACGCGCTCAAGGGCAAGAGCGGTTTCAACCTGCTGTCGACCCCGACCCTGCTGACCCTGGACAACGCCGAGGCGTCGATCCTGGTCGGCCAGGAAGTCCCTTTCGTCACCGGCTCCGTGACCCAGAACAACGCCAACCCCTACCAGACCATCGAACGCAAGGAGGTGGGGGTGAAGTTGCGCATCAAGCCGCAGGTCAACAGCGACAACAGCGTGCGCCTGGACATCGTCCAGGAAGTGTCCTCGATCGCCGATTCGCGCGCCGCCAGCGACGTGATCACCAACAAGCGCGAGATCAAGACCAAAGTGATGGTCGACGACAATGGCCTGGTGATTCTCGGTGGCCTGATCAGCGACGAGTCCACCACCAGCAATCAGCGCGTGCCGTTGCTCGGCGACATTCCCGTGCTCGGCCGTTTGTTCCGCTCCGACAGCAACCGCAACGTGAAGCAGAACCTGATGGTGTTCATCCGCCCGCGGATCATGCGTGACGGGCCGAGCCTTGCCGGGCTGAGCCAGGAAAAGTACCGCAGCCTGCAGCAGGACACGGCCTTGCAGATGCCGGAACTCGCCGAGGGTGGCGCCTTGCTCAAGGCGTTCCCGGCCAGCCGCGCGCGGCTTGAAGGCGGTAACTGGTGATGCTCGGCTACCGCCTGGCGCGTCAGGCTGGCGTGGCCATGGCCCCGGACGACCAGGGCTGGCAGCTATGGTTGCGCGAGGATGCCGACAGCGACCAAGTGCAAGAGCTGCTGCGCGTGCATGGCCAGCCACTGCGCCTGGAGCGCCTCGATCGCGCCGCTTTCGACGAGCGTCTTGGCCAGCTCTACCAGGCTGCCGACTCGGCCACCGCCGCATTGATCGAAGGCATCGGCGAGCAGGTTGACCTCGACAGCCTGATGAGCGAAATGCCACGCATCGAAGACCTGCTCGAAAGCGACGACGAAGCCCCGGTGATCCGCCTGATCAACGGCCTGTTCGGCCAGGCCCTGCGCCTGCGTGCCTCGGACATCCACATCGAGACCTTCGAGCAGAGCCTGGTGGTGCGCCTGCGCGTCGATGGTCATCTGCGCGAGGTTCTGCGCCCGCCGCGAGCGCTTTCGGCCATGCTGGTGTCGCGAATCAAGGTCATGGCGCGCCTGGACATCGCCGAGAAACGCCAGCCCCAGGACGGACGCATCACCCTGCGCGCCGCCGGACGCGAAGTGGACGTACGGGTCTCGACACTGCCCGGCATCCATGGCGAGCGCGTGGTGATGCGCGTGCTCGACAAGCAGGCCAGCCTGCTGGCGCTGGACAACCTCGGCATGCCGGCCGCAGCGTTGCAGGGCCTGCGCGCGTGCCTGGCGCGGCCCAATGGCATCGTGCTGTCCACCGGCCCCACTGGCTCGGGCAAGACCACCACGCTGTACGCCAGCCTCAACAGCCTCAACGACGGCAGTCGCAATATCCTCACCGTCGAAGACCCGGTGGAGTACGCCATTGCCGGTATCGGCCAGACCGCGATCAACCCGCGTGCCGGGCTGACCTTCGCCACCGGCTTGCGCGCGATCCTGCGCCAGGACCCGGACGTGATCATGCTCGGTGAGATCCGCGACCAGGAGACGGCGCAGATCGCCGTGCAGGCCAGCCTGACCGGCCATCTGGTGCTCTCGACCTTGCACACCAACAGTGCGATCGGCGCGGTGACACGCCTGCGTGACATGGGCATCGAACCCTTCCTGATCGCCTCCAGCCTGCGCGGGGTGCTGGCCCAGCGC
The DNA here is from genome assembly GCF_014268955.1 of Pseudomonas sp. RW3S2. Classification (NCBI taxonomy): domain Bacteria; kingdom Pseudomonadati; phylum Pseudomonadota; class Gammaproteobacteria; order Pseudomonadales; family Pseudomonadaceae; genus Pseudomonas; species Pseudomonas sp. RW3S2. The sequence goes on from NZ_JABWRM010000008.1 coordinate 51,678, forward strand.
CTGGTCCGGCGCCTGTGCAGTTGTGCCGAGCCACGCCCGTTGCTTGCCGCCGAGCGGCGCCTGTGGCCGGAGTTGGCCGCCTTGCAGGCCACCCACCATCCGGTGGGTTGCGACAGTTGCCAGGGCAGCGGGTATGTCGGGCGCTTGGGCCTTTATGAATTCATCGAGCTGGATGCAGGCTTGGTCGCCCTGCTTTATGAGGGCGCCAGCGAAGTGACGATGCAGGCCCACCTGGCCACACGCCGGCAGAGCCTGGTGGCCATGGCCAGTGACTGCCTGGCCCGTGGCGAGACCAGCCTGGCCGAAGTGTTGCGCGTGGTGCAGGGCTGAGCATGCCGACCTATCGCTACCAGGCCCTGGACCTGGCAGGCAAACCGCACAAGGCCAGTGTGCAGGCCGACAGCGAGCGCCATGCGCGCCAGTTGTTGCGTGAGCAGGGCCTGTTCGCACGCAAGTTGCAACGCCATGAAGGCAGCTTGCGGCAACCGCGTCGCCAGCGCCTGAGCCGTGCTCAGCTGTGCGAGCTGACCCGCCAGTTGGCCACGCTCACCGGTGCCGGCATTCCCCTGGTCGATGCCCTGGCCACGCTCGAACGGCAATTGCGCGCGCCCGCCTTGCAGGCCGTGCTGGTATCGGTGCGCGGCGCGCTGGCCGAAGGCCTGGGGCTGGCCCGCAGTCTTGCGCGGCAAGGCGCGCCGTTCACCGGGTTGTATTGCGCACTGGTCGAGGCGGGCGAGCGCTCCGGGCGCCTGGCGCAGGTGCTGACGCGCCTGGCGGATCACCTGGAGCAGGTCCAGCGCCAACAGCACAAGGCGCGCACTGCGCTGATCTATCCCTGTGTGCTGATGGGCGTGTCGCTGGCGGTGGTGGTCGGTCTGATGACGTTCGTGGTGCCCAAGCTGACCGAGCAGTTTGCCCATTCCGGACAGGCGCTGCCGCTGATCACCTCGTTGCTGATCGCCATCAGCCAGGGCCTGGCCAACGCTGGGCCCTGGCTGCTGGGTGCGGCGATCCCGCTGACGCTGCTGTGCGGTTGGCTGTTGCGCAAGCCGCACTGGCGCCTGCGCCGCGACGACCTGCTGCTGCGCCTGCCGCGTGTCGGCAGCCTGCTGCAGGTGCTGGAGAGCGCACGTCTGGCGCGCAGCCTGGCGATTCTCTGCGGCAGTGGCGTGGCCCTGCTCGAAGCATTGCAGGTGGCCAGCGAAACGGTCGCCAACCAGCGTATCCGCCTGGCCCTGGAGCAGGTGCGCCTGCAGGTCCAGGGCGGCACCAGCCTGCATCGGGCGCTGGATGCCAGCGGCCAGTTTCCACCACTGCTGGTGAACATGGTCGGCAGCGGCGAGGCCAGCGGCACCCTGGCCGACATGCTCGAGCGCGTGGCCGACGACCAGGAGCGCGGCTTTGCCCGTCAGGTCGACACCGCCATGGCGCTTTTCGAACCTCTGATGATCCTGGTGATGGGCGGCGTGGTGCTGTTCATCGTGCTGGCGGTGCTGTTGCCGATCATGCAGCTCAACCAGGGTCTGCAACTGTGAAAAGGAGTCTTTGCATGCAGTATCGCGCCAAGCGTCAGCGCGGCTTCACCCTCATGGAAATCATGGTGGTGATTTTCATCATCGGCCTGCTGATCGCGGTGGTCGCGCCCAGCGTGCTGGGCAACCAGGACAAGGCCATGCGCCAGAAGGTGATGGCTGACCTTGCCACCCTCGAGCAGGCGCTGGACATGTACCGGCTCGACAACCTGCGCTTTCCCAGCAGCGAGCAAGGCCTCGCCGCATTGGTGAAGAAGCCGGGCCAGGAGCCGCTACCGCGTGCCTGGCGCAGCGATGGCTACATTCGTCGCCTGCCGGAAGACCCGTGGGGCACGCCGTACCAGTACCGCATGCCGGGCGAGCATGGCCGTGTCGATGTCTATTCGCTCGGGGCCGATGGCGTGGTCGGTGGCGAAGGGCTGGATGCCGACCTGGGCAACTGGGACCTCTGACTTGCCTTCCCAGCGCGGCTTCAGCCTGCTCGAATTGCTGGTGGTGCTGGCCATCGCCGGGCTGATGACCGGCTTGAGCGTGGCCTGGCTCGACAGCGGTCGTACGCGGGTCGACCAGGCCATGCAGCGGCTGGTCGCCGCGACCCGCGAGCAGTCCGCCGTGGCCCGGCATACCGGCCAGTTGCGTGGCCTGCGCTGGAGCGGCAAGCGCCCTGAGTTCGTTCGCCATGACGGCACCGGCTGGGTGCTGGAGACGGTCGCGTTGGGGGATTGGCCGCAAGACCTGCGCCCGGACTGGCAGGCGGCAGCAGCGCCGCAACTGGTGTTCACCCCCGAAGGTTGGGCAAGGCCCGGCAAGGTGAACTGGCGTGGCGCCGAAGGCGGGCAGCGCTGGAGCTGGGGGCGCGAGGGGCAGTTGCAGGTCGTGGCGCTTCCATGAGGCGGCGACAGCGCGGTTTCACCTTGCTTGAAGTCAGCGTGGCGCTGGGTATTGCCGCCGTACTGGCGGTGATCACCAGCCAGGTGTTGCGCCAGCGCCTGGCGGTGCAGGAAGGCGTGCAGCAGCACCGCCTTGGCGCCCTGTGCGCCCGTGAGCTGCAGGCACGGTTTGCGGTCGAGCAGTATTGGCCGGGCAGCAATCGCACCGCCGGGGCGCTGCAACAGGGCGCGCAGGTGTGTCACTGGGACCTGCAACTGCGCAGCACCGGCGTGCGCGATCTGCGCCGTGGCGAGCTGCGCCTGTTCGCCGACCGCGATCAGCGTGTGCCGCTGGGTTTGTACACCCTGTTTCTGGAGCGCCCATGAAGCGTCGCCAGACGGGGTTGACCCTGATCGAACTGATGGTGGCGCTGGCGCTGACCGCGGTGCTGGGCATCCTGCTGGCGGCCTTGGTGCATGGCTGGCTCACGGTGCGCGAGCGTCTCGCCGAGCAGCAGAACGAGCCCGGTGTGCTGGAGTTCTGCCTGGCGCTGGAGCGGCGGTTCGACAGCCCGGTGCTGCGCCAGGTGTACGAGCAGCGCCTGCCACTGGCCACGCGCTGGCTCGATTGGCAGGCGCAGAACCAGCAGTTGCTGTGGGTCGCTGCTGCGGCCTGGCCCCAGGCCGAAGGCGGTTCCCGCTTGCAGCGTCAGCGCCTGCGTTTCGAGCCGAGGGAGCAGCGCGTGCTGCTGGAAACTTCCGCCGATCTCTACGCCGCCGACAAGCCGCGTTGGGTGGTACGCGAGCGCCTGGAGCGGGTCAGCGAGATGAGCATTCTGTATTTCCAGGGCGGCAGTTGGCTGGCCTGGCCTTCCGATCAACCGACGCACCCCGGCCGTGGCGTGCGCCTGCATCTGCAGCGTGACGGAGCACCTTATGTCTGCACATTCGTCCTGCCCTGGGGGCGCTCATGAAGCTTGAATGGCGGCGGCGCTCGCCTGCGCGACCCTGGTTGCTGTTGCGTCCGGAGGCTGACGGCGGTTGGCACTGGTGCCTGCTGGAAAGCGGCATGCTGCGTGACGAAGGGCAGGGGCGCCCGCCGCAGGATCTGATCGCCCGGGTTGCCCTGGTGGTGCCGGGCGAGGCGTGCAGCCATTTCCAGTTGCCGGCGCCGCCCGGGCTCAAGCGTGAGGAATGGCCGCTGCTGCTGGAGGACCGTCTGTTGCAGGGGAGCGATGAGGTGCACTGTGCATGCATCGGTCGCACGGCAGGGCAACTGCGGTTGGTGGTCGTGGCGCGGGATCGGCTCGATGGCTGGTTGGCCCAGTGCGTGGAGTGGGGGCTGGAGGTAGAGCGTTGCTGGTCGCAGTTCCAGCTCTTGCCGACACTCGACCCGGGCTGTGGATGGCAATGGCGACAGGCACAGTCGACCCTGTACGCGCGGGTTGACGAAGAGGGCAGCGAGCACTGGCTGGCCTGGCCACAGGTGTTGGGCTCTGCACCTGCGCCGTGGGATACGCAGGCGCTTGAGCCGGTCGATGGACGCTGGCCACAGCGGATTGCCGATCTCGATACCTTGCCAGTGCTGCGGGAAACGCGTCGTCCGCGCCAATCATTGAAGGTCACGGGGCTGCAAAAGCGCTTGGTAGCCGCCTGCCTGGTGCTCGCCGCCGTCTGGGGCGGTCTGTGGATCAGCCAGCAATGGCGTCAGGCCCAGCTGTATCGGCAGCAGGTGCTGGCGGTTACCGGCCCGCAGGCCACGCCACGCCAGGCAGCGCAGGCGCTCAGGCGGCTGCGTGACGCCGACGGCGAGCGGGTTTTGCGTCTGCGTCGGCTCGACGGTTTGCAAGGGCAGTTGCAGGGCTGGCTGCACGAGCACCCGCAGTGGCGCCTGCGCGCCGTGCGCTTCGATGGGCAGCGCTGGCATCTGCAATTGGACGGCGACGGCACGGTGCCGCCGTGGGATGAAATGGCCGCAACGGTCGGGGCGGCGGTGCAGGTGCAGGCACAGGGCGTGGTGTTCGACCTGGGGAGCGGTTCATGATCCGCGTCTTTTTACAACGCCAGCGTATGCGTCTGGCATGGGGGCTGATCGCGCTGTTGCTGATCGTCATCCTGGTGCGTGAGGCGAGCGCGCGCTGGGCCGAGATGAGCCAGTGGCGCGGGCTGGCAGAAGTGGCGATCAGCCTTGAGGGCGGCCCGGTCTTGAGCCTGGAGCGTCTGCGTCAGTCTGCCCAGGCCCGGCACATCGAGCTGACGGAGGTCGAGCCGCAGGAGCAGGGCTGGCAGGTGCGTGGCTCGGTCGCGGACGAGCAGGCGCTGCTGAGGTGGTTGCAGGCGTTGCAGATCGAGGGCGCACAGCCGCTGCAATGGGGTATGGAACAGGAGGGCAAGCGCCTGCGCTTCGACCTGCGGGTCCGGCCATGAGGGCGCGCGTGCTGCTGTGGCCGGCGCTGGTGTGTGCTGTCACGCTGCTCGTCGAGTTGCCTGCACACTGGCTGGTGCCAGGCAGGGCCGTCAGCGGCAGCCTCTGGCACGGACAGGCCGAGCAGGTGGGCGATGTCGGGCCGCTGAGCTGGCAGTGGCGACCGTGGCAGGCACAGGGCGAAATCCGCCTGGGTTATCAGGGCCAGGATTGGCTGATGCGCTTGAGCGGTTGGCCCTGGCGCTGGCGGGCGGATGTCGAGGCGCTCGAGGCTGCGGCGAGTGTGCCGGTGGCTTATCGCCTGGCGGGGCATTGGCAGGGGCGTGTCAATGTGAAGGGTGCGTGGCGACAGTGCGTCGGTGCCGAGGGGCGTTTGCAGGTGAACGACCTGGCGCTGGTATCGCCATGGTCGCTGGGGTTGGGGCAGGGCTGGCTCCAAATGCGCTGTGCAGGTGACTGGCACTTGCAGGGCGCGCTGGCCCTGCAAGGGCAGCACCAGCTCGATCTTGACGCCGACCTGCTGGCTAGGCGCGCCCAGGTCCGTTTCGAGGTCCAGCCTGATGCTGCGCTGACGCCCTTGCTGCGTGGCGCCCAGTGGTTGGGGCCGGAGGCTGCCAGGGGCGAGCGGCAGCTCAGGTGGTAGCTACAGTGCATGAGTCTGTTCCTTGCCAGCTCAATCCTTGTAGGAGCGGGCTTGCCCGCGAACACCGGCATAGCCGGTGCCATGCCCCCACCACCCACTCAACTCCAGGTCCGATAACCCCGCTTTTACCGGCCCATCCCCAGTTCCGCATCGTCCATCAATGCCTTGGCCAATGCGCTCAGGTAGTACGAAGCCCAGACCAGTTGCGGGTTCTCATCCATCACTGCGCTCAAGGTCATGTCGCGCACGTACCCCATCAACTCCGAAGCCTGCTCGCGTGCACGCTCGCACGGGATGCCCGGCTCGATGCAGAACAGCGGCTGGGTCAGACCCTTGCCTTGGTAGAACCGAGTCTTGCCAACGGTGGTGTTCGGTGTGGTGTCGCTTGTATCCATCCCTTCATCTCCCTGAACACCGCTTAGTGAGCAGTCTGCGGCTCTGCCGGCATCTGAATCTGTATCAAAGCCGACTCCAGCAAAATCCTTAGCGCTTCCATTTCATGAATGGCAGCCATTACCAGGAGCGAGACGGGGGACTTGGGTTGGAGGAGGACCGCTTGATGGGCCACGGTTTGTGCGCAGAGTGCGTACTCGGTGGCTTGGATGATGGTGTCTTCGAGAGAGTGGTTGTTGTGAGGTGGGTCGGGGACGATCTTTAACATCGCGTTATTCCTTGTGGGGCTACCTCCAACTGCTGTCAAACAAAGGGTGGCAGCTGTACGTGGGTTGACAGACCGGCGGAATAAGCAAAGTTCCGGCGCACGCAAGCGTGCCCGCACGTACAGCTGCCATGGAAAGCAGCCATATGCTTAATACCGTCACAGCCTGTCAAAGCTGTGTCGTTGATGTGCAACGACGCGCCGAGACTAGAGCGCTGCTCCAGGAGCCGCAACGGAAAAAAGGCGCCGGGAGTATCTTTGGGAAATGGACTACAGGAAAGGCGTATTTTCTGATTTTCGAAGGATGCGATACGCATAGGCGACGCCAGGAATACCAGGCACCTACGCCACCCCCTTGTAGGAGCGGGCTTGCCCGCGAACACCGGCATAGCCGGTGCCATCCACCGCGGTGTTGCCATCGCGGGACCAGCCCGCTCCTACAGGATCTCCCTGCTCCTGCACTCAACGATCAGCGCGCACCTTTGCTCCCGACATTCGACACCCACTCCTCACTGCGGCTATGCCCGCTGGTGCGCAGCAGCCCCAGGTCCAGCGCATTCTCACCATCCGCCGCGCCCTTGCTCTTGGACAGTTCCGCAATGGCCGTACCCATGTCGACCGGCGAGTTGGAGAAGTCCACCGAGACATTGCGCTGGTAGTCACGACCCGTGAGCGTTTCGCGGCTGACCGACTGGGCCTGCAGATCGACGTCACCAGCGCTCGACTGGATCCGTGCCCCGACCAGACGCGCCTGGCCACCGACCTTCAATTCGACGCCTTCATTGCCCTTGAGCGTGGCCTGGTGGGCGACGGTGTCGCGCTGGGTGTGGGACACCTCGACTTTCACGGTCGGCGACAGCTTCGGGTCCACCTTGCTCAGCGTCGGGCCAACCTTCTCGGTGACCTTGCCTGCCGCTGGGCCGGAGAGGGCTCCGGCAGCATCGAGATAACCCTGGGGATTCTTCTCGTGGCTCAGACGGGCGTCGGCCTTGACGACCAGTGTGTCGACGCGATCCTTGCGGCTGGCCAGCAGCAGGTCGCCACCGATGTCGCCGCGGATCCGGTCGGCGTCCAGGCTTGCGCCTTCGATGCGGGTGTCACCTTGGCTTGCCAGCTCGATGCGGTCAGCGCGCAAGGTGCTGGCATTCCAGGTCTGGTTGTCGCGCTTGTCGAGATTGACCTGCACCCGCCCGTGCAGGCCGCGGATATCCTTGTCCGGGGTTTCGCCGCGGTTGAGCCTGAAACCGGCACCGGCAGTGATCTCCAGGTTGTCGCGCTGCTCCTTGTCGGACGAGGCTTCGACCAGCATGCCACCCTTGCTGGCCTCCAGCTTGATCTGCGCGGCCGAGGCTTGCAGGCCCTGGAGATGCAGGGCGATATCGTCGCGTGCACGGCTACTGATCTGCAGGGTGCCTTGGGTGTCGAAGCGGGCATCGACTGCCTGGCTGGCCTTCTCGTTGAGCTTGCCATTGGCGAAGTGACCACCCAGTGCGCCGCCTTTGCCCGTGCCGAACTTGGCTGCCAGCTCGAGCCCGCCGCCGAGGTTGTGGCCGCTGGCCTGCTGGCTGTCGTGGGCCGCCTTGACCTGCAACAGCCCGGCGCTGTCCAGTTCGATGCCGCCAGTCGGTGCTTCGCGGCTGCCGATGCGAGTGCCTTCGAGGATAAGGTCGGCGCCGCTGCTGAGCAGCACCTTGCCCTTGGCGTCGATCTGGCCGACCTGGGCCTTGCTTTCCTGGCGCTGGAGCTCGGTCAGGTCAAGGTAGCCGCGACCCTCGACACCGGTACTGCCGGGGCGGTTGCCCACCTTGGCCCAGGCATTGCCGTCGGTCTGGCGCTGGTGTTCGGAGCGCTGGTCGTGAGCTGCGCTCAGCAAGAGCTTGCCGTTGCTGGTGATGCTGAGGTCGCCGTTGCCGGCGTTGATGCGCGTACCTTCGTACAGGCCGTCGGCGCCCAGTTGGACCTGGATACCCGTTTGCCCATAGAGGCTGCCGACCCGGGCGTTGCGGGTGCTGTCTTCGCTGTTCGACGAGCCACTTTTAGCGCTGGCGCGCACATTGAGGTCGTTGCCGGTACTGGTGTCGACCCGCATGTCACCGCCAACGGCCAATTGCTCGACGAGGCGCGACTGCTCGTCGACCGCCGCACGTTGATGATGCTGGTTGGCGGTGATCGCCAGCAGGCCCTCATTGGCGCGCCAGGCCGTGCCTTGATCGTCGATGCGCTCGGCTTCGACCTTGACGCTGGCACCGGACAGCTCGCTGACCTGGGCGATACCGCGGCGCTGGTTTTCCAGGCGCTTCAGATGGTCCACGGTCATGTCGCCGCCGACGCTGGGTGTGGCCATCGCGTCCTCGGGCGAGGCCTGCTGGAAGCGCGCGGCTTCCTCGCCGAGTATCAGGCGCTCGATGGGCCGGGTCAGGTCGCGGTATTCGAGGCTGGCACCGAGGGTGCCACGCCAGTTGTCATTGCGCTGCTCGCGTTCGTGCACATCCTGTACCGCTCGGTTCTCGATCTCCTTGGCCTTGACCAGCAACGCCTTGCCAGCGTCGACGCGTGCGGCCTCGGTCACCAACGTCCCTGTGTCGATCTTCACATCGCCACCTGCCTGCAATTCGCTGCGTTGTACCTTGCTGTCGCGCTCACGCACGGTCTCCTTCTGATGATGCCCCTCGAAGAGGCTGCCGATTCGGTCGATGCCGCCGGTCACGACCAGGCTGCCACCGCTGTCGGTGCTCTGGGTGTCTGTCTGGTGGTCGTTGTGGGTGGCGCCGAGTGTGATCCGTTGCCCTTGCAACGCGAGGTCGCCAGTAGTGGCGGTGACTTTCGAGCCATTGACCTGCAGGTGTGCACCGCTTTGCAGTTCGACCGAGCCGCCCTTGAGCTCGCTGGCCACCTGTTCGGTCACGCGTTGCTGGCTGTGTGTGCTGACGACCGCATAGCCGACTCCAGCCTCGTACTGGCGAGATCCGGGCTTGTCGTCCTTGGCGTTGGCGGTCTGGCGGGCGCTGGCGGTGAGTGAGCGCTGTTGCGTGTCGGTCTTGCTGTCGCTGCGCGCCTGCGCACTCTCGACGATGAGGTCGCCCTTGGCTTCGATCTTGAGCTGCCGACCGGCCTCGACCTTGGCGCCCTGGATGCGCAACTCTTCGGCGCTGGCCAGGCGCAGGTCGCTTTTCGAACTGACGTCGCTTGCCAGCACCTTCTCCTGGTTGGCGCTGTGGCTGCGGTCGTGGCCGATCAGGCCGAACAGCTTGCTGTCGCTCTGTTTGTCGGTGGTGCTGGAGCGGCTGTGGTCGGCTTCGATCACCAGCTTGCCCTTGTCACCGTAGAGCACCGATTCGCCTTCGCTGGCGATGGTGCTGCCCTTGACCCTGACCTGTCCGGCGGTGACGTTCAGGTTGGCGCCCGAGGTGATCACACTGCCGGCGACCTGCTGGGCGGTATTGTCCTTGCCTTCGCGGTCGCCGAAGAAGCTGCCGGAAACCAGGTCGCCCCGGTAGTCGCGTTGTGTGCCGCGTGCCTCCAGGGCCGTGGTGGCGATGTCGACCTGGCTTGCCGACAGCGCCATGTCGCCCTCGCTGTGCATCCGGCTGCCCTGGACCTTGAGTGCCTCACCAGCCTTGGCGATCAGCGTGCCCCCCTGCAGATCGCTGGGTTTGGCGGTCTCCTGGTACTGGTCGCTGTCGCTGTCACCCCGCCACAGGTGCTTGCGATGGCGTACCTGCTCTTCGACACGTCGGCTCTGCTTGCCGGCTTCGATGCTCAGGTTGGTCGCGCTGTCGAGGTTGAGTTCGCCGCCGGCCTTGAGGGTGGCCGCTACCAGTTGCATGTCGTCGCCGGACTTCAGCGCCAGGCGGTCATCGGCTTGCAAGTGCGTGCCGGTGAGCGTGCGCTCGGTCTCGGTGGTGTTGCGTTCGTAGGTCTCGGTGGTGACGAACAGCCACTTCTTGTCCCATGACTTACGGTCACGTTCGATGTTTTCCCGGGCTGTGGTATCCAGCGTGAGTTTCTGGCCCGCATTGACGTTGATCGATTTGCCCTCGCCCGTGACGGCCTGCAGCCTGAGGTCGCCGCTGGCGCTGAGGTCGAGGTCGCCCTTGCGGCTGCGCAGCGCGGCGTTGCGCGTGCCGTCGTCACCGATGTGCAGCCCGCCGGCCGACTGGACCTGGATGCCATCGTACCCGTGCATGTCGATGGCGCCGATTCGCACGCCCGCGCCCTCGGCCGTGCTGACCACGCGGATGCGGCCGGCGTACATGGCGCCGAACAGGCTGGCATCGATGCTCGCCGGGGTGCCTGGCAGGTGTTCGAGGACCTGTCCGTTGCTGGCGTCGATGCGGTTGCGTCCGGCAATCAACTGCAGGTCGTCGCGGGTCTTGAGCGTACCCTTGCTGTCGATGCGCGGGGCGATCAGTTCGAGGGCGCCGCCATCGTTGCTCTGGCCACCGTCGAGCACGCTGAGGATGCCATGGGCGTTGCGTGAGTCGAGCAGGCGCACGCGGCCGTCCTCGAGCTGCACATCACCGACCAGGAAACCGGCGCGGGTCGTGTTGATGAAGCTGCCACCATTGAGGGTGATGCCATTGCTGTTGGCGAGGATGTAGTCGGCGGGGCGGCCGAAGATTTCCTGTGGGCCTTCGATCAGCGAGGCGTTGCGGCTGATCACTTCGTTGAGGATGGTCGAGGCAGCCTGCCCCTGGAACTGCGGGTTGGCGGCCAGGGCGCCTGCCAGTTGCGACTGGCCGGCCTGCAGGGCGTTGTTGAGCACCGCACCCGCCTGGCCGATGTTGTAGTGGAGGAACTGGTTGTGCGACAGGCCGCTGGCGTTGGGTGCGACGATCTCGATGACCGGCACGCCATGGGCGTCGTTGATCAGCGGGGTGCCGCCCGGTCCAGGAGCCGGTTGCAGGCTGCCCTGGGCGAGCAGGCCCGGTGAGGCGGCTGCCAGTGTGAGAAATATGCTCCAGCGCAGGGCGTCGGGAGTGGTCGCTTTGCGGGGCTTTTTATCGTTCACGGGGTTGTCTCTCTTGTTGTGGGTGAATCAGATCGTCAAGGTCCATTCGAACACCCAGAAGCCCGGCTCCAGGGTGCTGCGTGATCGGTCGCTGGCACTCAGCGCGCGCTGGTAGTCCAGGCGCAGGCGATTGCCCGGCGTGCCCAGTACCACGCCGAGCACGGCCCCGCTCAGGCGTTGCGAGCTGCTGCCGTGATCGAAGCGCGTCCAGCCCAGGTCCAGCCCGAGGTGCGGGCGGATTTCCAGGGGCAGGCTGAGGGGAAGGGTGTGGCTCAAGGTGTTGCGCCACACCGCACCGCTGGCGCCGGAGACGCTGTGCTGGCGAAAGCCGCGCACGGCGAGGTCGTCGGAGAGGGCAAGCTGTTCGATGGCCGGCAGGCGGTCGGGGCTGTATTGCAGGTTCAGTTCGCTCTGCCAGCGCCAGGGCCCCGGGTGCAGGTACAGGAGGTTGGCGCGGTACTTGCGAAAACCAGGCTCGGCGCTCTTGCGGCCAAGCGGTGCGCGGTCGGCACCGAACAGATCCACGCCTTGGGCGACGCCGACATAGGCGTTCCACAGGCCGCCTTCGAGCCAGAGCAGGTTGAGGCCCGCCTCGAGGGTGGTGAGTGTCGGGCTCTGCTGGGCGATCTTCAGCGGGCCGAGCCAGTTGCCCATGCGTTTGTGGTCAAGGCGCAGGCTGGCGTTGAGCATGCCCTGCTGGTTGCGCCACAGCATGCGGTCGGCACTCAGCCCTTGCAGGCTGCTGCTGCCCCGGCTGCTGAGGCGGTTGCCGGGTAGTGGTGCGCGGTAGCTGAGCTGGCTGGCGTTCAGGGCGAAGGTCCAGGGGCCGTAGGGAACGCTGTAGTAGAGGCTGGCACCCTGGCTGCGCCCCGGTGCCTGGAAGACACTGGAGTTCAATGACAGGCGCAGGTCGTCGTTCAGCCCCAGCGGGCTGTCCAGGCCGAGGCTCAGGTTCAGGCGATGGCGGCCGGTGAGTGCGCTGCCGCGGTTGTCGAGGCGGCTGTCCAGATGCCAGCGCGAACCGATCCGGCGTGGTTCGAGTTGTATCCGCGTACCGCCGGGTACGTCGCCGGGCAACAGGTTGGCGCCCAGGTCATAGGCGCGCAGGCGGTTCAGTTGATCGAGCCCTTGCTCCAGGTCGGGCAGGTACAGTGGATGGCCGAGCATGTCGGGAAAGGCACCGGCCAGCGACAGCGGCAGCGCGGTATCCAACTCGATACTCTCGACGAAGCCTTCGACGATGACGATGTCGAGGGGGGCGCCAGCCTTGGGGGGATGTCTCAGATATGGGCGGCTTGCCGGATACCCCGCCCTTACGTAGCCTTCGGTGATTGCCAGGAGCAGTCGGTTGATGGCGTGCGCAGTCATGCACGAGTGCAGCAGCGGGCGCAGGCTCTGTTCGAGCGTGGCGTTGGTGATGCGCACGTTGCCGCTCAGGCGCAGGCCGCTGACCGGCCAGCATTGGGCTGAAGGGGTTGCCGATGGTGTCGGCTGCCCTGATCCTTGCGGGGCAGGGCGGCGCTGCCAGTGCTCCAGCCGCTGCTGTTGCTGCAATTGCTGAAGCTCGCGTTGCTGGTCGCGTAGCTGCTCGCTGGCGGTATCGGCTGCAAGGGCAACCGAGCTGGTCAGCAGCGCGAGCAATGCACTGATGATTGAAAGGCAGATAGCCGGAAACGGGGTGTTCGCCATCGAAGAATTCCGCAGAGGTCGTACGGTTCAAGTACTCGTTTGCGTGGATTCTAAAAATTCGAACAGTCGTTTGGATGCGATACATTGCCTGTATGGGTATCAGGCAAATAACCTTTTTGAGTCGGGATATTCTGAGGACTTGCTGAAAATGTAGGACGCGCCGTCAGCCTGCGCCGTCTTTCTCAGGCGCGGGCGGGCTCCACGCTGGGGAAGTGGGAACTGCAAGGGTGAGCCCGAGGGCTCAGGGGCGAATCTCGATCATGGTCCCGTCCTTGACCATGCTCCACACTTCACGCATGTCGTCGTTGCGCATGGCGATGCAGCCTTCGGTCCAGTCGAGGGTGTGGAAGTACCACTCCGGGTATTCTTCGTTGATCGGTGTGCCGTGGATCATGATCATGCTGCCGGCATTGACCCCTTCGCGGCGCGCCTTGGCGGCGTCGCTGATGTTTGGGTAGGAGATGTGCATGGCCAGGTTGTAGCGGTCGCTGACCTTGCGCCAGTCGAGCCAGTAGAAGCCTTCAGGGGTGCGCTTGTCGCCTTCGCGCTCCTTGGCGCCCTTGGGTTGTTTGCCCAGGGAGATGCGGTAGGTCTTGAGTGGCTCGCCGCGGCTGATCAATTGCAGGCGCCGCTCTGACTTGAGCACCAGCACCTTGTCGATCTGCGGCTGGCTGCTGCTTTGCACAGGCCTGGCCTGGGGCTGCGTGCCCTGTGACGTGGTCGCGGGCAGGGGCTTGCGAATGATGGTCTCGGTGAACGCCGCCTGGGACACCGATGCAACGCACAAGCAGAAGAGGGCAAGCAACCAGCGCATGAAACGTATCCTGAAATAGCTAGGTGGACGACGAAACGTTCATCGGCGGCAGGTATTCATGGCCTATGGGGTACTGCTGCCCGATGCGGTCGCGATAATAGCATTCTAGTGTCCGCGTGACGGTGCGGAAAGCCAGTTCGTTCCAGGGTATTTCATGCTCTTCGAACAACCGCACTTCCAAGCTCTCGACACCGACGTCGAAGTCCAGGTCGGCGAGCTCTGCGCGGAAGAACACGTGCACCTGGTTGATGTGCGGCAGGTCGAACAACTGGTAGAGGGTGGTTGGGCCCACGCGTGCGCAGGCTTCCTCGACGGTCTCGCGACGAGCGGCCTGGTCAAGGGTTTCGCCGTTCTCCATAAAGCCGGCGGGCAGGGTCCAGAAGCCGCGGCGGGGCTCGATGGCGCGGCGACACAGCAACACCTGGCTGCCCCAGATCGGCAAGACGCCTGCGACGATGTTGGGGTTCTGGTAGTGGATGGTCTGGCAGGAGGGGCAGACGTACCGCAGGCGGCTGTCGCCCTCGGGAATCTGCTGAATGACCGGTTGGCCGCACGCGCTGCAGAATTTCATGCTTTTATTCCTGTGTGAGCGGCTATCTTGGCGCGGCCGACGGGGTTGTCGCAAGCCGTCGGGGCTTGGGTGCCTCGCGGCTTTGGTGCATCATGCAAGGCAGGCCTTGGAATCGAGAGTGCGTAATGCTGGACGAGCTTCTTCGCCGAATGAGCAACCATACCCCTGCGTCACTGGAGGCGGATCGCCGTTTTCCCGAGGCGGCGGTGCTGCTGCCCATTACCCGTAGCGAAGAGCCCGAGCTGGTGCTCACTCTGCGTGCCAAGGGGCTTTCCACCCATGGTGGCGAGGTGGCCTTTCCCGGAGGGCGCCGCGATCCGGAGGACCCGGACCTGGTGTTCACCGCCCTGCGCGAAGCCGAGGAGGAAATCGGCCTGCCGCCGGGGTTGGTCGAGGTGATCGGCCCCCTGAGCCCGCTGATTTCGTTGCACGGGCTGAAGGTAACGCCGTTCGTCGGGCTGATTCCGGATTACGTCGAGTACCAGCCCAACGATGCCGAAATCGCCGCGGTCTTCAACGTCCCTCTGTCGTTTTTTCGCCAGGACCCACGCGACCACACCCATCGCATCGACTACCAGGGGCGCAGTTGGTACGTGCCCAGCTACCGTTATGGCGACTACAAGATCTGGGGGCTGTCGGCGATCATGATCGTCGAGCTGGTCAACGTGCTGTTCGACGCCGGTATCAGCCTGCACCAGCCGCCAGAGCGCTTTATCCAGAACTGAGCGGGGTTCACCCGCCGACTGCGTTCAACCGTGAGGAACACGACATGAAATACCGCTTGGGCGACCTGCGGGTCGAAGCCCATCCCAGCAGTTGGGCTGCCCCCACTGCCACCTTGATCGGCAAGGTGCGCCTGCAGGCCCGGGCCAGTGTTTGGTTCGGCGCCGTGCTGCGCGGCGACATCGAGCTGATCGACATCGGCGAGGACAGCAATGTCCAGGACGGTACCGTCATGCACACCGACATGGGGTCGCCGCTGACCCTGGGCAAGGGCGTGACCATTGGCCACAACGCCATGCTGCATGGCTGCAGCGTCGGCGACTACAGCCTGGTCGGCATCAATGCGGTCATCCTCAACGGTGCGCGGATCGGCAAGCACTGCATCATCGGCGCCAATGCGCTGATCCCGGAAGGCAAGGAGATTCCCGACGGTTCGCTGGTGATGGGCTCGCCGGGCAAGGTGGTGCGCGAGCTGACCGAGCAGCAGAAGCGCATGCTCGAAGCCAGCGCCGCGCACTATGTGCACAACGCCGAGCGCTATGCGCGGGAGCTGGTGGTCGATGAAGACTGACGAGCGGCCGGTCGCCTCGCCGTGCGTGAACGTCTGTGCGCTGGATGAGCAGGACATCTGCATCGGTTGCCAGCGTACGGTGCAGGAGATCACCCGGTGGGCACGGATGGACAATGACGAGCGCCGGGCGGTGATCAAGCTGTGCCATGAGCGGGCCGTGGCGGCGGGGTTGGTGATCGGTTGAGCTAGCGGCGGTTTGCCGCTGCGACTTGTCCCACGATGGGGCTGGCGCTAATCTGTCGGGCTTGCCCCTCGAATCTCCGGATCATGTTCTACCTCATCGCCTACATCAGCAGCGTGGTGCTCATCAACTACGCCTTCTCCAGCGCTCCGCACCTGGACGTGATCTGGTCCGCCTGGGGCGGGCTGGTGTTCATCCTGCGTGACATGGTGCAGACCCGTTACGGGCATGGCGCACTGATCGCGATGCTGGCGGCGCTGGTGCTGTCCTACGCGACTTCGGAGCCGGCCATCGCCCTGGCCAGCGCTACGGCGTTCTTCGTGTCCGAACTGATTGACTGGCTGGTGTTCAGCGTCACTCGCAGACCCCTGCGTGACCGCCTGTGGCTGAGCTCGGCGCTGAGCATCCCGGTGGACACCTTCATCTTCTTCGGCATGATCGGTGCACTGACGCCTGCCGTGATCGGCACAGCGATGGCCTCGAAGTTTGCTGGTGTGACGGCGGTCTGGCTGATCATGGCGTGGCGGGCGCGACGCGCGCTGGCGGTGGGTTGATCCGCGCCCGATTGATGTAGAATACCGGTCCTTTTTCAGCGGGCAGCACCAGCCGGCGCGCCCCGGACGCCTTCGAGGACCTGAAATGACCCGTATCGGAACCCCATTGTCGCCGACCGCGACCCGCGTACTGCTGTGTGGCTGCGGCGAGCTGGGCAAGGAAGTGGTGATCGAGCTGCAGCGCCTGGGCGTCGAGGTGATCGCCGTGGACCGTTACGCCAACGCGCCTGCCATGCAGGTCGCGCACCGCAGCCATGTGATCAACATGCTCGACGGCGTCGCCCTGCGTGCGGTGATCGAGGCTGAAAAACCGCACTACATCGTGCCGGAAATCGAGGCCATCGCCACCGCCACGCTGGTCGAGCTGGAGAACGAAGGTTTCAACGTGGTGCCGACCGCCCGCGCCACTCAGCTGACCATGAACCGCGAAGGAATTCGTCGCCTGGCTGCCGAAGAGCTGGAACTGCCGACCTCGCCCTACCACTTCGCCGACACTTATGAAGACTTCGCCAAGGGCGTGGCCGATGTTGGCTATCCGTGCGTGGTAAAGCCGGTAATGAGCTCGTCGGGCAAGGGCCAGAGCCTGCTGCGCAGTGATGCCGACCTGCAGAAAGCCTGGGACTACGCCCAGGAAGGCGGGCGTGCTGGCAAGGGCCGGGTGATCGTCGAGGGTTTCATTGATTTCGAGTACGAAATCACCCTGCTGACCGTGCGTCATGTGGGCGGCACCACCTTCCTCGCGCCGGTCGGTCACCGTCAGGAGAAGGGCGACTACCAGGAGTC
This sequence comes from Pseudomonas sp. RW3S2, assembly GCF_014268955.1. NCBI lineage: Bacteria > Pseudomonadati > Pseudomonadota > Gammaproteobacteria > Pseudomonadales > Pseudomonadaceae > Pseudomonas > Pseudomonas sp. RW3S2. The sequence goes on from NZ_JABWRM010000008.1 coordinate 68,702, forward strand.
CTGGCAGCCCCAGGCCATGAGCCCGAAGGCGCTGGCTGAGTCGCAGCGTGTGGCTCAGGCGGTCACCGATGCGCTGGGTGGTCGTGGCCTGTTCGGCGTCGAGCTGTTCGTCAAGGGCGACCAGGTGTGGTTCAGCGAAGTGTCGCCACGTCCGCATGACACCGGTCTGGTCACCCTGATTTCCCAGGACCTGTCGCAGTTCGCCCTGCATGCCCGTGCGATTCTTGGCCTGCCGATCCCGGTGGTGCGTCAGTTCGGTCCGTCGGCCTCGGCCGTGATCCTGCCCGAAGGCCAGTCGCAGCAGACCAGCTTTGCCAACCTCGGCGCAGCGCTGAGCGAGCCGGACACCGCCATTCGCCTGTTCGGCAAGCCGGAAATCAACGGCACCCGCCGCATGGGCGTGTGCCTGGCCCGCGACGAGTCGGTCGAAGCGGCGCGCGCCAAGGCGACCCGTGCTTCGCAGGCGGTGAAGGTCGAGTTCTGATCTGAGATCGCACGGGGCTGCTGCGCAGCCCATTCGCGTGCAAGCCCGCTCCTACGGATTCCTGCGGGAGCGAGCTTGCCCCAACTGCTCAAAGCTCGGTATGGCGAGTTTCCTTCAGGCACAGCACTGCAATCAGGCTGATCACCGCCGCCACCGATACATATCCCCCCACCCAGCTCAAACCTCCCATGCTCACCAGTTGCTGGGCAAAGAACGGTGCCGCCGAGGCGCCGACGATGCCGCCCAGGTTGTAGGCCGCCGAGGCCCCGGTGTAACGCACGTGGGTCGGGAACAGCTCAGGCAGCAGCGCGCCCATCGGGGCGAAGGTCACGCCCATCAGGAACAGTTCGATCGCCAGGAACAGTGCCACGCCGGCGGTGGAGCCCGAGGTCAGCAGGGGTTCCATGGTGAAGCCTGAGGCAATCGCCAGCAGCCCACCGACGATCAGCACCGGCTTGCGCCCATAGCGGTCGCTGAGCCAGGCCGAAAGCGGCGTAGCCAGGGCCATGAACACCACGGCGAAGCACAGCAGGCCGAGGAAGGTTTCGCGACTGTAGCCGAGTGTGGAGACGCCATAGCTGAGCGAGAACACCGTGGAGATGTAGAACAGTGCGTAGCACACCACCATCGCCGCAGCACCCAGCAAGGTGGGCATCCAGTACTTGGCGAACAGGTCGACCACCGGCATTTTCACCCGCTCTTGACGGGCCACGGCCTTGGCGAAGACCGGGCTTTCCTCGAGCTTCAGGCGTACGTAAAGGCCCACCAGCACCAATGCAGCGCTGAGCAGGAACGGAATGCGCCAGCCCCATTCACGGAACTGCTCGTCGCTGAGCACCAGTGCCAGGGTCAGGAACAGGCCGTTGGCGGCGAGGAAGCCAATCGACGGGCCCAACTGCGGGAACATGCCGAACCAGGCGCGCTTGCCGGGCGGTGCGTTCTCGGTGGCGAGCAGGGCTGCACCGCCCCATTCGCCGCCCAATCCCAGCCCCTGGCCGAAGCGCAGCACGCAGAGAATGATCGGGGCCCATACGCCGATGCTGTCATAGCCTGGCAGGACACCGATCAGTGTGGTGGACACCCCCATCAGCAGCAACGAGGCGACCAGGGTCGACTTGCGCCCGATGCGATCACCGAAGTGGCCGAACAGGGCCGAGCCCAGCGGCCGGGCGAGGAAGGCGATACCGAAGGTGAGGAAGGCTGCAAGCATCTGCGCGGTGCCTGAGCCGGACGGGAAGAACACCGGACCGATCACCAGCGCCGCAGCCGTGGCGTACACGTAGAAATCGTAGAACTCGATGGCGGTGCCGATGAAGCTGGCGGTGGCGACCCGGGCGGGCGAATTGACCGGGGTCGCCGAGACAGGTTCGGCGTAGGTGTTGCTGGTTGTCATGCGTAGGTCCCTGAACAGTCGTTCGTGCGGCCGATCAGGCGGGCCGCAGCGTATTGTTGTGGTTCGCCAGGCTGACGAGGGCCCCGGGATGGCAGGGCGCGGACGCTGTTCGGGATAGGACGCAGGGCCGCTGGCACGTCAGTGAGGCGGACTGGCCGTGGGGCGCCGGGTGCGGGTAGCAGGCGGGACGGCAGGGCTGGGTAAGCGTGGCCCGAGTATAGCTATCGGGTTACGGTCCAGACCAGTACCTTGCTGGCGCAATTGTCCTCGGTTTCGAGGATTTCCAGGCGGTAGCGTCCGACTTTCAGGCAAACCGCGCTTGCCGGGATGCTTTCCAGTGCTTCGGTGACCAGGCCGTTGAGGGTTTTCGGGCCGCCGTCGCAGGGCAGGTGCCAGCCCAGGCTGCGGTTGAGCTCGCGCAGCGAGGCGGTGCCTTCGATGATGAAGCGGCCATCGGGCTGGGGATGGATATGGGGGTTGTCCAGGCTCTGCTCGTCCTCGAACTCGCCGACTATTTCTTCAAGGATGTCTTCGAGCGTCACGATCCCCAGCACTTCGCCGTACTCGTCCACGACCACGCCCATGCGCCGCTGCTGCTTGTGGAAGTTCAGCAGTTGCAGTTGCAGCGGGGTGCTTTCCGGGACGAAGTAGGGCTCGTAGCAGGCGGCCTGGAGTTTCTCCAGGGTCAGTTCGGCGCGTGGCAGCAGGTGGCTGATGAGCTTGGTGTTGAGGATCGCTTCGACCTGGTTGATGTCGTTGTGATAGACGGGCAGGCGGGTGTGGCGGCTGAGGATCAGCTGTTCGATGATCTGTTCGATCGGGTCGTCGAGGTTGATGCCATCGACTTCGTTGCGCGGGACCAGGATGTCGTTGACGGTAATCCTGTCCAGCGCTTGCAGGCCCTCGATCAGGCCCTGGCGTGGGGTTTCGTGCGGCTCGTCGTCATCCAGGGCGTCTTCGTCCTGTGGGTGCAGGGCGACGGCGGTAGGCTGCACGCGGAACGGGCGCAGGATCACTTTGGCCATGCCGTCGAGCAGGCAGGCCAGCGGCTGCAGCGCTGCCAGTGGCAGCTTGAGCAGGCTGCCACCGAGGCTGGCGAAGGCGTGCGGGTTGCGTCGTGCCAGGCGCCGCGGCAGGTACTCGGCCAGCACCAGCAGCGTCAGCGTGGCACAGAGCCCGGCCAGCCAGAAGCCATGTTCGCCGCTGTAGCGCTGACCGATCAGGCAGGCCAGGCCCAGCACCAGCAACTTGCCGAGGCTGGCGCAAAGGACCAGTGCCTGGGCGGGCAGGGTGGGGGCTTCTGTCTCGCTGGAGCGGGCGTGGCCGTTGAGTTGCTGGCGGGCGGCCTCGACCGCACTGAACAGCGCCGACCACAGCAACGCCAGTACCAGGGTGCCGAGCAGCGGGGCGTACGGCAAAGTGTCCATGATTGCCCGTCAGATGTGCAGGATGAATTCGCGGACCAGCTTGCTGCCGAAGTAGGCCAGCATCAGCAGGCAGAAACCCGCCAGGGTCCAGCGGATCGCCTTGTGCCCGCGCCATCCCAGGCGATTGCGCCCCCACAGCAGGACGCTGAACACGATCCAGGCCAGGCACGACAGCGAGGTCTTGTGCACCAGGTGCTGGGCGAACAGGTTCTCGAAGAACAGCCAGCCGGAGATCAGCGACAGCGACAGGAGGATCCAGCCCGCCCAGAGGAAGCCGAACAGCAGGCTTTCCATTGTTTGCAGTGGGGGGAAGTTGCGGATCAGTCCCGAGGGGTGCTTGTGCTTGAGCTGGTGGTCCTGGAGCAACAGCAGCAGGGCCTGGACCACGGCGATGGTGAACAGGCCATAGGCGAGGATCGACAGCAGGATATGCGCCAGGATGCCGGGCTCTTCATTGACCAGCGGCACGGTGCCGGCTGGCGCGAACTGTGCCAGCAGCGCTGTCACTGCACCCAGCGGGAACAGCAGCACCAGCAGGTTCTCCACCGGAATGCTCAGGCAGGCGAGCAGCGTCAGGGCGATCACCGCGGTGGCGATCAGGCTGGCGGCGCTGAAGAAGTCGAGGCTCAGGCCCAGTGGGGTGAGCAACTGGAAGAACAGGGCGCCGGTCTGTGCGACAACGGCAATCACGCCCAACAGGCCGAGCAGGCGTTTGTCGACCTTGGCACCCTGTGCCAGGCGCGAGCCTTGATAGGCGGTCGCAGCAATATAAAGGATGGCCGCGATCAGGTTGGGGATGAGGCTGGGTGAGGAGAGCATAGGTCCTGGTAGGCGAGCCCTAAAGGAGGGGAGTTTGGCATAGAACGCGGTTGCCTAGGAAGACTGCAGGCCGTGTCGGCCTTTTCGCGGGCTCAAGGTTTCATGGAGGCGGCGGTTCGGCGCTGTGACTTGCCAGCGAAAAGGCCGCCGCCGCTGCCGCTCAGCGCCAAGGTGTGCGCCGTCGCCGCTCTCCGTTATAATGCCCGGCTTGCTGTGCCCTGCGCGTGTGGATATCCGCCAGGGCGCCTGAACAACCTCGGCTTTATTGGGCCTGAAAGGATCACCATGTTCGAAAACCTGACCGACCGCCTGTCACAGACGCTGCGCCATGTCACCGGCAAGGCCAAGCTGACCGAAGAGAACATCAAGGACACGTTGCGTGAAGTGCGCATGGCCCTGCTCGAGGCCGACGTCGCCCTGCCGGTGGTCAAGGACTTCGTCAACAGCATCAAGGAGCGCGCGGTCGGCACAGAGGTGTCGCGCAGCCTGACGCCGGGCCAGGCCTTCGTGAAGATCGTCCAGGCCGAACTGGAAAGCCTGATGGGCGCGGCCAACGAAGACCTCGCGCTCAATGCGGCTCCGCCAGCCGTGGTGTTGATGGCGGGCCTGCAGGGCGCCGGTAAGACCACCACCGCCGGCAAGCTGGCGCGCTTCCTTAAAGAGCGCAAGAAAAAGACCGTCATGGTGGTGTCCGCCGACGTCTACCGCCCGGCGGCGATCAAGCAGCTCGAAACCCTGGCCAACGACATCGGCGTGACCTTCTTCCCGTCCGATATCAGCCAGAAGCCGGTCGATATCGCCGAGGCGGCGATTCGCGAAGCCAAGATCAAGTTCATCGACGTGGTCATCCTCGACACCGCCGGCCGTCTGCACATCGACGCCGACATGATGGACGAGATCAAGGCCCTGCACGCGGCGGTCAAGCCGGTCGAGACGCTGTTCGTGGTCGATGCCATGACCGGCCAGGACGCCGCCAATACCGCCAAGGCCTTTGGCGAGGCGCTGCCGCTGACCGGCGTGGTGCTGACCAAGGTCGATGGTGATGCCCGTGGCGGTGCCGCGCTGTCGGTGCGCGCCATCACCGGCAAGCCGATCAAGTTCATCGGTATGGGCGAGAAGACCGAAGCCCTCGAGCCTTTCCACCCTGACCGCATCGCCTCGCGCATCCTCGGCATGGGTGACGTGCTCAGCCTGATCGAGCAGGCCGAGCAGAACATCGACAAGGCCAAGGCCGACAAGCTGGCCAAGAAGCTGAAAAAGGGCAAGGGCTTCGATCTCGAAGACTTCCGCGACCAGTTGCAGCAGATGAAGAACATGGGCGGCCTGGGTGGCCTGATGGACAAGCTGCCCAGCATCGGTGGCGTCAACCTGTCGCAGATGGGCAATGCCCAGGGCGCGGCCGAGAAACAGTTCAAGCAGATGGAGGCGATCATCAACTCCATGACCCCTGCCGAACGTCGCGACCCCGACCTGATCAGCGGTTCGCGCAAGCGCCGTATCGCCCTGGGCTCCGGCACGCAGGTGCAGGATATCGGCCGACTGATCAAGCAGCATAAGCAGATGCAGAAGATGATGAAGAAATTCTCCGCCAAGGGCGGCATGGCCAAGATGATGCGTGGCCTGGGCGGGATGCTGCCGGGCGGCGGCATGCCGAAGCTGTAACCGAATCCGCTTGGTCGCCTTGATTGCAAGGCGGCCAGGCAGACCCCGCCTCGGCGGGAAAGCGCCGCAAAACAGCGGCTTAAGCGGCAGGTCTGGATTGCTTTGCATGGCTCTTGCGAAAAAGCCATTTGCAAATGTCCGTGTATTCCCTGAGAATATGCGGCCTTTTGGGCACCCGTGTGCCTATTTGGCATTCAGATTTGCAGCACTGACTGCAGTACCGACTATAGGAACGATGTTCACATGGTAACCATTCGTCTGGCCCGTGGCGGCTCGAAAAAGCGCCCTTTCTACCACCTGACCGTGACCAACTCGCGTAACGCCCGTGACGGCCGTTTCGTTGAGCGCGTTGGCTTCTTCAACCCGATCGCCTCGGGCGCCGAAGTCAAGCTGTCGGTCAACCAGGAACGCGTCACCTACTGGCTGAGCCAGGGCGCGCAGCCGTCTGAGCGTGTTGCTCAGCTGCTGAAGGACGCTGCCAAGGCTGCTGCCTGAGCAGTATGAACGCGACGCCAGAAAAGGCTGACGACCTCATCGTCGTTGGCAAGATTTTTTCGGTTCACGGCGTTCGCGGCGAGGTGAAGGTGTATTCCTTTACCGATCCGATTGAAAACCTGTTGGATTATCCGCGCTGGACGCTTCGGCACGAAGGCAAGGTAAAGCAGGTCGAGCTGGTCAGCGGTCGTGGCTCCCAGAAGGGCCTGGTCGTGAAACTGAAAGGCCTCGACGATCGCGATGAAGCCCGTCTTCTGAGCGGTTACGAAATCTGCATTGCGCGGAGCCTTTTGCCCAACCTGGCCGCCGACGAGTACTACTGGTACCAGTTGCAGGGCCTGAAGGTCATCAACCAGGACGAACAACTGTTCGGCAAGGTCGATCACCTGTTGGAGACCGGTGCGAACGATGTAATGGTGGTCAAGCCTTGCGCAGGCAGCCTGGATGATCGCGAGCGTCTGTTGCCCTATACGGAGCAATGCGTGCTGGCAATCGACCTGGAAGCAGGTGTGATGCGAGTCGAATGGGACGCGGATTTCTAAACGATGGGTAACCTTCGCGTAGAAGTCATCACGTTGTTCCCCGAGATGTTCTCGGCCATCACGGAGTACGGCATTACCAGTCGTGCGGTGAAACAGGGGTTGCTGCAAGTGACCTGCTGGAACCCACGGGACTACACCACTGATCGTCACCACACGGTGGATGATCGGCCGTTTGGCGGTGGTCCGGGCATGGTGATGAAGATCAAGCCTCTGGAAGACGCCCTGGCCAGTGCCAGGCAGGCGACCGGAGCATCGGCGAAGGTGATCTACCTCTCGCCACAAGGCCGCAAGCTGACTCAGCAGGCGGTCAAAGGCCTGGCCGAACAGGAATCGTTGATCCTGATCGCCGGTCGTTATGAAGGCATCGACGAGCGTTTTATCGAAGCTCATGTCGATGAGGAGTGGTCGATTGGTGACTATGTACTTTCCGGTGGCGAGCTGCCGGCCATGGTACTGATCGATGCGGTTACGCGGCTGCTGCCCGGAGCTTTAGGGCATGTGGACTCGGCGGAGGAAGACTCCTTCACCGATGGTCTGCTGGATTGCCCGCACTACACCCGACCTGAGGTGTATGCGGATCAGCGTGTACCCGACGTGTTGCTAAGTGGCAACCATGCACACATCCGGCGTTGGAGAATGAAGCAGTCCCTTGGTAGGACCTTCGAACGACGCGCCGATCTTCTGGAAAGTCGCTCGCTTTCTGGAGAAGAGAAGAAGCTGCTCGAGGAATACCTCCGCGAGCGGGACGATAGTTAACGTATCGATGGTGGATCAAGTTATCCATCTTAGGAGCACAGCATGACCAACAAGATCATCCAGCAGCTCGAAGCCGAGCAGATGAGCAAGGAAATCCCGACCTTCGCACCAGGCGACACCATTGTCGTTCAGGTTAAAGTGAAGGAAGGCGATCGCTCGCGTCTGCAGGCGTTCGAAGGCGTTGTTATCGCCAAGCGTAACCGCGGTCTGAACAGCGCCTTCACCGTGCGCAAGATCTCCAGCGGCGTTGGCGTAGAGCGTACCTTCCAGACCTACAGCCCACAGATCGACAGCCTGGCCGTGAAACGTCGTGGTGACGTGCGTAAAGCCAAGCTGTACTATCTGCGCGACCTGTCCGGCAAAGCCGCTCGCATCAAGGAAAAACTGTCCTGAGTGCAGTTTGACCGGCGGCCTTGGTCGCCTTGCGAGAGAAAAAGCAGCCTTCGGGCTGCTTTTTTGCATTTTGTGGTATTGGTGTTGCCTGCTTCGCGGGTCGCCCCGCTGCCATTCCCTTGCGATTCGAGTACCCCATGACCACCACCCCAAGAGACCAGGAAATCCAGCGCCGTACCGAGCTGTCGATCACTCGCGTGACCAAGGCCGTATTTCCCAATACCACCAATCACCACAACACCTTGTTTGGCGGCACCGCGCTGGCCTGGATGGATGAGGTGTCGTTCATCGCCGCTACGCGTTTCTGTCGCCTGCCGCTGGTGACCGTGTCCACCGACCGCATCGACTTCAAGCACCCGATCCCGGCGGGCTCGATCGTCGAGCTGGTTGGCAGCGTGATCAAGGTGGGCAATACCAGCTTGCAGGTACAGGTCGATGTGTTCGTCGAGAACATGTACCTCGACGGCCGCGAGCGTGCGATTCATGGGGTGTTCAGCTTTGTTGCCATCGACGAGGACAAGCGACCGGTGCCAGTACTGGCTCAGGCCTGAGTTCTCCAGTGCGGGCCCTTTCGCGGCTAAAGCCGCTCCCACAGGCGCTGCGCGATCCCTGTAGGAGCGGCTTTAGCCGCGAAGAGGCCGGTACAGACAACAATTATGCGGCTGTGAAACACTAAGCCCACTTTCAACACCCAGCAGCCCTCCGAATGCCCGCCCTGGACCACCCCCTGATCGATCAGTTTCTCGATGCCCTCTGGCTGGAAAAAGGCCTGTCCGACAACACCCGCGTTTCCTACCGCAGCGACCTGGCCCTGTTCAATGGCTGGTTGCAGGAGCGTGGCGTCGCGTTGCCTGAAGCTGGCCGCGATTCGATCCTCGACCACCTTGCCTGGCGCTTCGATCAGGGTTACAAGCCGCGCTCCACTGCGCGATTTCTCTCTGGTGTGCGTGGCTTTTATCGCTATCTGCTGCGGGAGAAACTCATTGGTGTCGATCCGACCTTGCAGGTCGATATGCCGCAGCTGGGTAGGCCTTTGCCCAAATCCCTGTCGGAAGCGGATGTCGAAGCGCTGCTCAAGGCACCCGACCTGGCCGAAGCCATCGGCCAGCGCGACCGAGCCATGCTCGAGGTTCTCTACGCCTGCGGCCTGCGGGTCACCGAGCTGGTGAGCCTGACCCTCGATCAGGTCAACCTGCGCCAGGGTGTACTGCGGGTGATGGGCAAGGGCAGCAAGGAGCGTCTGGTGCCGATGGGCGAGGAGGCGGTACTGTGGATCGAGCGCTACGTGCGCGACGGTCGCGGCGAGCTGCTCAACGGTCGCCCCAGCGATGTGCTGTTCCCCAGCCTGCGGGGCGAGGAAATGACCCGCCAGACGTTCTGGCACCGCATCAAGCACCACGCGCGCGTGGCCGGTATCGACAAGCCACTGTCACCGCATACCTTGCGTCACGCCTTTGCCACCCATCTGCTCAACCATGGTGCCGACCTGAGGGTGGTGCAGATGCTGCTGGGGCACAGCGACCTTTCCACCACGCAGATCTACACCCACGTCGCCAAGGCACGTTTGCAGCAGTTGCATGCCCAGCACCATCCGCGTGGATGAATGATTTTCATGTTCCGCCCGGCGGCCATCAGACAGTGATTTCGTCGCGGCCTGATGTGGTAGGCTTGAGCGGTTTGCACCAGGGACTGTCTGGTCGCCGCGATTTTTTCCGCAGGCGACGTCCTCCGGTCCCCGTCCGCCTTCAGGAGTACCCCATGCGCGTGACCCAGATGTTTGCCGCCGCCGCCCTGGCGCTGGCCAGTACCTTTGCCGTCGCTGCGGCCACCGATGTCAACGCCGGTGCCGAGCAAGCCATTCGCAACACACTCAAGACACTGGAACTGGAAGTCCCGATCGAAAGCGTCGCCACCAGCCCGGTCGGCGGGCTCTACGAAGTCAAGCTGCAGGGCGGTCGCGTGCTCTATGCCAGCGCAGATGGCCAGTTCGTCATGCAGGGCTACCTGTACCAGATCCAGGATGGCAAGCCGGTCAACCTGACCGAGAAAACCGAACGCCAGGGCATCGCCAAGCTGATCAATGGTATTCCTGCGACTGAAATGGTGGTTTACCCGGCCAAGGGCGAAACCAAATCGCACATCACCGTGTTCACCGACACGACCTGCCCGTACTGCCACAAGCTGCACGCCGAGGTGCCCGAGCTGAACAAGCGCGGTATCGAGGTGCGCTATGTCGCCTTCCCGCGCCAGGGCCTGGGCTCGCCGGGTGACGAGCAACTGCAGGCTGTCTGGTGCTCCAGTGACCGTCGCGCGGCGATGGACAAGATGGTCGACGGCAAGGAAATCAAGGCGGCCAAGTGCGCCAACCCGGTCAGCAAGCAGTTCCAGCTCGGCCAGTCGATCGGTGTCAACGGCACGCCGGCGATCGTGCTCGAAAGCGGCCAGGTGATCCCGGGCTACCAGCCGGCACCGCAGGTGGCCAAGCTGGCCCTGGCCGGCCAGGCGCAAGCCGCCAAGTAATTCATTCAATACGCCGTCGTCATGGGGTGACGGCATGTTTCACGGTCGGCGCAGGTGCCGGCCGTTCAATGGGGAGTTCACAGTGAAACCGGTCAAAGTAGGCATCTGTGGGTTGGGGACCGTCGGTGGCGGTACCTTCAATGTACTTCAGCGCAACGCCGAGGAGATTGCCCGCCGTGCCGGGCGCGGTATTGAAGTGGCCCAGATTGCCATGCGCTCGCAGAACCCGAACTGCCAGATTACCGGTACCCCCATTACCGCTGATGTGTTCGAAGTCGCGACCAACCCCGAAATCGACATCGTCATCGAGCTGATCGGTGGCTACACCATTGCCCGCGATCTGGTGCTCAAGGCCATCGAGAACGGCAAGCACGTGGTCACCGCCAACAAGGCGCTGATTGCCGTGCACGGCAACGAGATTTTCGCCAAGGCCCGTGAAAAGGGCGTGATCGTGGCCTTCGAGGCGGCGGTTGCCGGCGGCATCCCGGTGATCAAGGCGATCCGCGAAGGCCTGTCGGCCAACCGCATCAACTGGTTGGCCGGGATCATCAACGGCACCGGTAACTTCATCCTCACCGAAATGCGTGAAAAGGGCCGTGCTTTCCCTGACGTGCTGGCCGAAGCCCAGGCGCTGGGCTATGCCGAGGCCGACCCGACCTTCGACGTCGAGGGCATCGATGCTGCGCACAAGCTGACCATCCTGGCCTCCATCGCCTTCGGTATTCCGCTGCAGTTCGACAAGGCCTACACCGAGGGCATCACCCGCCTGACCACTGCTGACGTCAACTACGCCGAAGCCCTGGGCTATCGCATCAAGCACCTGGGTGTGGCCCGCCGCACTGCCGACGGCATCGAGCTGCGCGTGCACCCGACGCTGATCCCGAGCGACCGCCTGATCGCCAACGTCAACGGCGTGATGAACGCGGTGATGGTCAACGGCGACGCTGCTGGCTCGACGCTCTACTACGGCGCCGGTGCCGGCATGGAGCCGACCGCTTCGTCGGTGGTCGCCGACCTGGTCGATGTGGTGCGTGCCATGACCTCCGACCCGGAAAACCGCGTTCCGCACCTGGCCTTCCAGCCGGATTCGCTGTCGGCGCACCCGATCCTGCCGATCGAGGCGTGCGAAAGCGCCTATTACCTGCGGATCCAGGCCAAGGATCACCCAGGCGTGCTGGCCCAGGTCGCCAGCATCCTGTCCGAGCGTGGCATCAACATAGAGTCGATCATGCAGAAGGAAGCCGAAGAGCAGGACGGCCTGGTGCCGATGATTCTGCTGACCCACGGCGTGGTCGAGCAGCGTATCAACGATGCCATCGTCGCCCTTGAAGCCCTGCAGGATGTGGTTGGCAACGTCGTGCGTATCCGCGTCGAACAGCTCAATTAATTCAGCGGCGGGCCGCGACGGCGGCCCGCGCCCAGAACCGAAGGTTTGCACAATGCGCTATATCAGTACTCGCGGCCAGGCTCCGGCCCTGAATTTCGAAGACGTCCTGCTGGCAGGTCTTGCCAGCGACGGCGGCCTGTACGTGCCGGAAAACCTGCCGCGCTTCACCCAGGAAGAAATCGCTTCCTGGGCCGGCTTGCCGTATCACGAACTGGCGTTCCGAGTGATGCGCCCCTTCGTCACCGGCAGCATCGCCGATGCCGACTTCAAGAAGATCCTCGAGGAAACCTACGGTGCCTTCGCCCACGCCGCGGTGGCACCGCTGCGCCAGCTGAACGGCAACGAGTGGGTGATGGAGCTGTTCCACGGCCCGACGCTGGCGTTCAAGGACTTCGCCCTGCAACTGCTCGGCCGTCTGCTCGACCACGTGCTGGTCAAGCGTGGCGAGCGCGTGGTGATCGTCGGTGCCACCAGCGGTGATACCGGTTCCGCCGCCATCGAAGGCTGCCGCCGTTGCGACAACGTCGACATCTTCATCCTGCACCCGCACCAGCGCGTGTCGGAAGTTCAGCGTCGGCAGATGACCACCATCCTCGGTGACAACATCCACAACATCGCCATCGAAGGCAACTTCGACGACTGCCAGGAGATGGTCAAGGCCAGCTTCGCCGACCAGTCCTTCCTCAAGGGCACTCGCCTGGTCGCGGTCAACTCGATCAACTGGGCGCGGATCATGGCCCAGATCGTCTACTACTTCCATGCGGCACTGCAGTTGGGCGGCCCGGCGCGCTCGGTCGCGTTCTCGGTCCCGACCGGCAACTTCGGCGATATCTTCGCCGGTTACCTGGCGCGCAACATGGGCCTGCCGATCAGCCAGCTGGTGGTGGCCACCAACCGCAACGACATCCTGCACCGCTTCATGAGCGGCAACCAGTACGTCAAGGACGCGCTGCACCCAACGCTCTCGCCGTCGATGGACATCATGGTCTCGTCCAACTTCGAGCGCCTGCTGTTCGACCTGCACGGTCGCAACGGCGCGGCGATCGCCGAGTTGATGGCCAACTTCAAGCAGGGTGGTGGCTTCAGCGTGGAGCAGGATCGCTGGACCGAGGCGCGCAAGCTGTTCGACTCCCTGGCAGTGAGCGACGAGCAGACCTGCGAGACCATCGCCGAGGTGTTCAAGGCCACCGGCGAAGTGCTTGATCCGCACACCGCCATCGGCGTCAAAGCCGCTCGTGAGTGCCGTCGCAGCCTGGATACGCCAATGGTGGTGCTGGGCACCGCGCATCCGGTCAAATTCCCCGAGGCAGTGGAGAAGGCCGGTGTCGGCAAGGCCCTCGAGCTGCCTGCGCACCTGAGCGACCTGTTCAGCCGCGAGGAGCGTTGCACGGTCCTGGCCAATGACCTGAAGACGGTCCAGGCCTTCGTCAGCCAGCACGGCAACCGCGGCAAGCCACTGTAAAACGCGGTACTCGAGGGCATTGGCGGGGCAAGTCGGAACATCGGCTTGCCCCGTTTGCGTTTGAGCGGTTCTTTAATTACAGAATCATCCTTCGTCTTTTCAGGCTTTTCCTATTTGAGTCCCTATGCTGCTTTTCTAGAGTGGGCGCCCTGTCCATCAGGGCTCGCAGCCCTCAGGAGCGGCTCATGCACCGGCTCAACATTCTTATCGTCCAGTCTCATCCCGCCCAGCAGATCGCTTTGCACCAGGCCTGCAATGCCCTGGGAGTTTTCAACGTGCGCATCGCCTGCGATCTGGCCAGCGCCAAGGCAAGCATGGCGCAAATGCGAGCCTTGGACATGCTCATCATCGACCATGGCATGCCGGCGCTGAGCGCCCAGGCACTGTTGAAGCACGTGACCCGGCAGGGCCATGCGCGTGCGCTGCTGTTCGTCGGACAGCCCCCTGTGCGCGGCCCTGATCTCGCTTCCGAGGCCCAGCGTCAGGGGCAGTGGGTCGTTGCCCAATTGCCCTGGCCGTTGTCGATGAGGGGGTTGCAGGCGGCATTGCAGCGGCTGCGTCGACCGCCGCGCAGGCACTCCGGGCGGGATATCGAAACTGTCATGTTGCCCACGCATGCTGGCTGATACAGGCGCGAGCGAACTTTCCCAAGTGCCTGACGGTCAGTTCCGATAGGTCCCCGACAAAGCGAGTACGCCGGATGGAAAGAATCTGCTCCCTGCTCAACGATGCCCTGTCCCCTTATCACACCCGACTCGACGATGCGGATGCGCGCGGCAATCGCCAACTCACCGTGCTCGATGCGCAGGGCAACGAGGTATTGCGCCGCGCCGTGAGCGTGCGCCAGCTACAGGAGCAGCGCTTGCTGGTCGATCTGGTCGACGGTCTGCACCGCGACCTGCAGATCGTCGAAGGGCGTCTGCAGCCCTGTGTGATCGCGGCATTGCAACACCGGCATCAACCTCAGGGAACCTTTGCCTGAGTGTCTCGTCAGATTTTATAGGGTGCTCGAACGCTGCTTTGCTCCGGTAGCGTTGGATCGCCGTACAGAGTCCATTCAAGGGCTTTGCGTTGACCCCGGATGTCTTCCCCAGCATCCGGGGTTTCTTTTGCCTGCGTCATGGCTTGATGCTGGTCGGAGCGGGAGCCTCCTCGACCAGGCGTCGGGTCTGTTCCAGGTACTCTGTGCGCAGTTCGGGGTCAAGCCAGTTGGCGTAGAACTCAGGGAGGACTTCCTGGCGCAGGTGTGGCAACAGCTTGTCGATATGGGCGATGGCCTCGCGTCCTAGTGGGGTGTCGGAGCAGCCCACATGCAGAAACTGGTAGCGATTCGCCCCTTTGATCGGGTGGAACTGGTAGCTGTCCAGCGAGCCGCCCTGCTGCTGGACCAGGTAGCGCACCTCTGGCCAGTAGCCAAGCACCAGTTGCAGGCGCCCCAGCTGCTGCATCTGCAAGAGGTTGGCGGTGGCATCGTTGCCGTAGTGGCGGCTCAACGTGGCTTCTGGCAACAGCCGCAGGATATCGTCGACCACTGCCCCGTAGCTGCGCTGGGCCACGATTCCCAGTTTCAGCCCTGGACGCTCCAGCAACTGCTTCAGGTCCACAGGCGAGCCTTCCCCGGGATCGTCCAGCAGCCTCTGGTCAGCCTTGCGGATGACTAGCCCGCCACTGAGGATGGGCAGCGAGGGTTGGGAAAAGTGCACGAAACGGGCGCGTTCCGGCGTCCATAGCAGGGTCGGGTCGCAGGTGAAGCTGTGCTCTTGGAGCATCTGGATGCCACGGGCGCGATTCACCCGAAGGACTGTGTGATCGTATTCTGGCATCTGCTCGATGAGCAGAGGCAGCATGCGGTCGACCACGCCCTGGCCCTTTTCCTGGCCTTCGAGAATGGTGAACGGCGGCAGGTCGCGCACCAGCCAGGTCAGGCGCTCACGGGCCTGGCCCTGCTGCCAGGGCAGCAGCAGGGCGCAGAGCAGCACACACAAGCGCATCATGCTGGTTCGGCGCCCGATCAGACCGCCCCCTGCTCGCGCAGGCGTGCCACCTGGGCATCGCTGTAGCCCAGCCCGGCGAGCAGCGTCGCCGTGTGCTCCCCCAGCGCAGGCCCGACCCACTCCGTGGAGCCTGGTGTCTGCGACAGCTTGGGCACGATACCTGGCATCTTGAAGGGCTTGCCGTCCGGGAGTTTCGCCTGGAGGAACATTTCCCGGGCGAGGAATTGCGGGTCGCTGAACATGTCCTCGGCCGAATAGATGCGGCTGGCAGGCACGCCGGCATCGTTCAGTGACTGCATCACCTGTTCCAGCGGCAGGCTGTTGACCCAGCGGTCGATCACCCCGTACAGCTCGTCGCGACGCAGGTCACGACCATCGTTGCTGGCCAGGGTCGCGTCCTCGGCCAGGTCGTCGCGGCCGATGGCCTGCATGAAGCGTTTGAAGATCGCATCGCCGTTGGCGCCGATCTGCACGTGCCGGCCGTCGGCACTGGTGTGGATGGAGGAGGGGGTGATGCCCGGCATGATGTTGCCGGTGCGCTCGCGAATGAAGCCGAACACGTCGAACTCCGGCACCATGCTTTCCATCATCGCAAAGATTGCCTCGTACAACGCCACATCCACCACCTGCCCTTCACCGCCATTGACCTCGCGATGTCGCAGGGCCATCAGCGCGCCGATCACGCCCCAGAGGGAGGCAATCGAGTCGCCGATGGAAATGCCCGTGCGCACGGGCGGGCGATCCTCGAAACCTGTGATGTAGCGCAGGCCCCCCATGGACTCGCCGACTGCACCGAAGCCCGGCTGGTCCTTCATCGGCCCGGTCTGGCCGAAGCCTGACAGGCGCACCATCACCAGGCGTGGGTTGAGGGCATGCAGCACGTCCCAGCCAAGGCCCAGTTTCTCCAGCACGCCAGGGCGGAAGTTCTCGATCAGGATGTCAGCGCCGGCCAGCAATTGCTTGAGGATCTCGCGCCCTTCGGGGTGCTTGAGGTTGAGGGTAAGCGATTGCTTGTTGCGTGCCTGGACGAACCACCACAGCGAAGTCCCTTCATACAGTTTGCGCCACTTGCGCAGCGGATCGCCGCCATCAGGTGATTCGACCTTGATCACCTCGGCGCCGAATTCGGCGCAGATACGCGAAGCGAAGGGACCGGCGATCAAGGTGCCGAGCTCGATGACCTTCAGACCGGCGAGGGGTTTGGCGGGGGTGGGCATGGTGCGTCCGTGGCGACAGAAAAGAGGCTTGGTTTTATCACAGCTGGTCAATGGCAGATACTGTTGCAAGGCAGAGTCTAGTGCACGCAGATGCGCAACCACCCACCCCAACAAACTCGGATCGGTTAAACTCTGCGACTTTCTCCAAAGAAGCCCCTTTCCCATGGCCCAGCCTTCCACCACCTACAAGTTCGAACTGAATCTGACCGACCTCGACCGCGGCGTGTACGAAAACGTCCGTCAGACGATCGCTCGTCACCCGTCGGAGACTGAGGAGCGCATGGCCGTCCGTCTGCTGGCCTACGCCCTTTGGTACAACGAGAACCTGTCGTTCGGCCGCGGTCTGTCGGATGTCGATGAAGCTGCCCTGTGGGAAAAAAGCCTGGATGATCGCATCCTGCACTGGATCGAAGTCGGCCAGCCCGACGCCGAGCGCCTGACCTGGTGCTCGCGTCGCACCGAGCGCACCAGCCTGCTGGCCTACGGCAGCTTGCGGGTGTGGGAGAACAAGGTGGTCGGCGCGGTCAAGGGCCTGAAAAACCTGAGTATCGCTGCTGTTCCGCAGGAAGTCCTGGAGGTTCTGGCCACCGACATGCCGCGTACCATCAAATGGGATGTGATGATCAGTGAAGGCACGGTATTCGTCACCGACGACCGTGGCCAGCACGAAGTCCAACTGCAGTGGCTGCTCGGCGAGCGCGGCTGACCTGATCCGATCTGACCGCCGAAGACCCCATGCGTATCGAACCCCGCCCCCTGCCATCGGCATTGCCCTTCCTCGGTAACCTGCCGCCCCTGTTGACCCGCCTGTATGCCGCGCGCGGCGTGCAGAGCGAGTCCGAGCTGGACAAGAGCCTGGCGCGCCTGTTGCCGTACCAGCAACTTAAAGGAATCGAGGCGGCCGTCGACCTGTTGGTCGAGGCCCTGGACCTGCGTCAGCGCATCCTGATCGTTGGCGACTTCGACGCCGATGGCGCCACCGCCAGCACCGTGGGTGTGCTGGGGCTGCGACTGCTGGGTGCGGCCCATGTGGATTACCTGGTGCCCAATCGCTTCGAGTACGGCTATGGCCTGACCCCCGAGATCGTGCAGGTGGCATTGCAGCGTCAGCCACAGCTGCTGATCACTGTCGATAACGGTATCTCCAGCGTCGATGGCGTGGCGGCGGCCAAGGCGGCCGGGCTCAAGGTCCTGGTCACCGACCACCACCTGCCTGGCGAGCAGTTGCCCGACGCCGATGCGATCGTCAACCCGAACCAGCCAGGCTGTACCTTCCCCAGCAAGTCGCTGGCTGGCGTGGGGGTGATCTTCTACGTGCTGATGGCCCTGCGTGCCCGCCTGCGCAGCCTTGGCCGCTATGAGACGCAAGCCCAGCCGAACATCGGCGAACTGCTCGACCTGGTGGCGCTGGGCAGTGTCGCCGACGTGGTGCCGCTGGATGCCAACAACCGTATCCTCGTGCACCAGGGCCTCGAGCGCATTCGTGCCGGGCGCGCTCGCCCCGGGCTGAAGGCAATCCTCGAAGTGGCGCGCCGCGATCACCGGCGCATCACCTCGACCGACCTGGGTTTCATCCTCGGACCACGGCTCAATGCCGCCGGTCGGCTGGACGACATGAGCCTGGGCATCGAATGCCTGCTGTGCGAAGACGCCGCCGTGGCGCTGGACATGGCCGGGCAACTGGACGGGCTCAACCAGGATCGCAAGTCCATCGAGCAGGGCATGCAGCGTGAAGCCCTGGCCCAGCTCAAGGACTTGCCGGTCGAGTCCATGCCCTATGGCCTGTGCCTGTTCGACGCCGACTGGCACCAAGGTGTGATCGGCATCCTCGCCTCGCGCCTGAAGGAGCGCTACCACCGGCCGACCATTGCATTTGCCGATGCGGGCGAGGGTATGCTCAAGGGGTCTGCGCGTTCGGTGCCGGGCTTCCATATCCGTGATGCGCTGGATGCCGTGGCCGCGCGCCACCCGCACCTGATCAGCAAGTTCGGCGGCCATGCCATGGCCGCAGGCTTGTCGCTACCGGAGGCCAACTTCCAGGCCTTTGCCGATGCGTTCGACGAAGAGGTGCGGCGCCAGTTGTGCGAGGACGACCTGACCGGGCGCCTGCTGTCCGATGGCACCCTGGCGGTCGAGGAATTCCATCTGGACCTGGCTCGTGCCCTGCGCAATGCCGGCCCTTGGGGGCAGCATTTTCCCGAGCCGCTGTTCCATGGCGTGTTCCAGTTGGTCGAACAGCGCGTGGTAGGGGAGCGGCATTTGAAAGTGGTGCTCAAGAGCGAGTGCGGCTCGGTGAAACTTGATGGGATCGCCTTCGGCATCGACCGCGAAATCTGGCCCAATCCGACAGTGCGTTGGGTGGAGGTGGCCTACAAGCTCGATGTGAACGAGTTTCGCGGCAATGAAAGCGTGCAGTTGATGATCGCGCACATGGAGCCGCGCTGACACGGGGCAGGTGTCAGCGCGCGGCGTCCATCCGGCGGAACTTTCCCCCAAGGTAATCTGGTCTAGTCTCAACAAAGACCGGTACCGGGCCACGGCCGCACACGAGTGTCCGGGTCGGATGACCATTGGAGTCCTTGGGAGGTCCCCTCATGAGCCTGCTGCTTGAGCCGTATACCCTGCGTCAGCTGACCCTGCCCAATCGCATTGCGGTATCACCAATGTGCCAGTACTCGAGCGTCGATGGCCTGGCCAACGACTGGCATCTGGTCCACCTGGGCAGTCGCGCCGTCGGTGGCGCCGGGCTGGTGATCACCGAAGCGGTGGCTGTCACTGCCGATGGAAGAATCACTGCCGAAGATCTCGGGTTGTGGAACGACGACCAGATCGCCCCGCTGCAACGTATCACCCGCTTCATCACCTCCCAGGGCGCCGTCCCGGGCATCCAGCTGGCGCATGCCGGGCGCAAGGCCAGCACCCATCGTCCCTGGCTGGGCAAACACGGTAGCGTCAAGATCGAGGACGGCGGCTGGCAGCCGGTCGGGCCTTCGAAGATCGCCTTCGACCCGGAGCATACGCCGCCGCGCGAGCTGAGCCACGATGAAATCCAGGGCGTCGTCCAGGCCTTCGTCCAGGCCGCCGAGCGTGCGAAGACGGCCGGGTTCAAGGTCGTCGAAATCCATGCGGCCCACGGCTACCTGCTGCATCAGTTCCTCTCACCTCTGAGCAACCAGCGGCGTGACGAGTACGGCAGCTGCTTCGAGAACCGTATTCGTCTGACGCTTCAGGTGACCGAGGCCGTACGTAAGGTGTGGCCGCAGGAGTTGCCGCTGTTCGTGCGGGTCTCGGCAACCGACTGGGTCGAAGATGGCTGGAACCCCGACGAAACGGTCGAGCTGGCGCGTCGTCTGAGGGCGCTGGGGGTCGACCTGATCGACGTGTCCTCGGGCGGTACCTCGGTCAATGCCGAAATCCCCACCGGCCCGGGTTACCAGACTCGCTTCGCCGAGCGCGTACGCAAAGAGTCGGAAATTGCCACCGGCACCGTGGGCATGATCACCGAACCCGCCCAGGCCGAGCACATCCTGCGTACCGGTCAGGCCGACGTGATCTTCCTCGCCCGCGAACTGCTGCGCGACCCCTACTGGCCGCTGCATGCCGATGATGACCTGGGTGGCAACAAGGCAACCTGGCCTGCGCAGTACCAGCGTGCGACCAGCCGGGCCAACCCGATTCATGAGTCGGACTTGCGGGATTGACAGATCCGCACGGTGGAAACGCTCGACTAGACTAATGCAACATCCCGAAGCAAATGCATTAAGCGAGAATTCAGGCTGCGGGCCTAATCTGGAGCTTCCCTATCCGTCCAGGAGTCATCCAGATGAACACCCGTGGTCTGCTCGATCAATTGCTCAAGTCCGGCCAGTCGCTGCTGCAGAACCAGCAGGGCAAGGGCGGGGCGGGCAAGGTGCCCGGTATTGGCGACCTGCTCGGGGGTGGCCAGGGCAAGGGGGCAGGCCTTGGCGGCCTGCTTTCCGGTGCCGGAGGCGGGGCGCTGGCGGCCGGGGCCATGGGCCTGCTGCTGGGCAGCAAGAAGGCGCGCAAGTACGGTGGCAAGGCACTTACCTATGGTGGCCTCGCTGCGCTTGGCGTGCTTGCCTACAAAGCCTATGGCAACTGGCAGGCACGCCAGGGCCAGGCTGCGGCGCAGGAGCCACAGACCCTCGATCGCCTGCCGCCGGCCCAGGCCGAGCAACACAGCCAGGCGGTGCTCAAGGCGCTGGTGGCGGCGGCCAAGTCCGATGGCCATATCGACGAGCGCGAGCGTGAACTGATCGAAGGCGAATTCGTGCGCCTGGACAACGATCGCGAGCTACAGGCCTGGCTGCATGCCGAGCTGAACAAGCCGCTCGACCCCGCCGAAGTGGCCCGTGCCGCGCAGACGCCTGAAATGGCCGCGGAGATGTACCTGGCCAGTGTGATGATGGTCGATCAGGAACACTTCATGGAGCGCGCCTACCTTGACGAACTGGCCCGCCAGTTGCGCCTGGACCCGAACTTGCGCGAGGAACTGGAGCGCCAGGTGCGGGACGCTGCAGCGCAGTGAAGTGGCGATTGGCCATTTAATCGGCAGGGATGCCTGAATACTCCGCAATTCAACCGATAAAGCGCCTGGCGGCTAGGCTATACTTCGACGATTTTCCCGCTCGTGAAGAATTCCTGAGGGCTGATTGTGAAGAACTGGACCTTGCGCCAACGGATCCTGGCAAGTTTCGCCGTGATCATCGCCATCATGCTGTTGATGATCGTCGCGGCGTATTCACGCCTGGTGACCATCGAAGCCAGTGAGCAGGCAGTGGCTACGGACAGCATTCCGGGGATCTACTACAGCTCGATGATCCGCAGCGCCTGGGTCGACAGCTACGTCGCCAGCCAGCAGTTGGTCGGGTTGTCCGACCATCGCGAACTGACCTCTGCCGATATCGAACTGTTCAAGGGTTTCCACGACCGGCTCAGGGCGCAGATGACCAACTACCAGGGCACGATTCAGGATGCGCAGGACCAGGCATCCTTCGACACCTTCGTGCGCCTCGAGGAAGACTACGTCAAGGTGGTCGACCAGGTGCTGGCAGCCTACCGCGAGAAGAACTACCCCGAAGCCGAGCGCCTGATCGCCGAAGTGCTTACACCGGCCTGGACCGCCGGGCGCAAGCACCTGAACACGGTGATCGACCGCAATACCGAATCCGCCAATGCCGCCATTCGCGAGATCGTCAGCGCCGTGGCCACCGCCAAGGGCAGCATGATCGTTTCGCTGATCATGGCGATCGTCGCCGCCGGCATCTGCGGCCTGCTGCTGATGCGCGCCATCAGCGCACCCATGCAGCGCATCGTGCACGCCCTCGACAAGCTGCGCTCGGGTGACCTCAGTGCGCGCCTGAACCTGGACCGCAAGGATGAGTTCGGCGCCATCGAGAACGGCTTCAATGAAATGGGCGAGGCACTTGCCAACCTGGTGGCCCAGGCCCAGCGCTCATCGGTGCAGGTGACCACCTCCGTCACCGAGATCGCCGCCACCTCCAAGCAGCAGCAGGCCACCGCCACCGAAACCGCGGCAACCACCACGGAAATCGGCGCCACCTCGCGCGAGATCGCCGCGACCTCGCGCGACCTGGTGCGCACCATGACCGAGGTGACCAGTGCCGCCGACCAGGCTTCGAGCCTTGCCGGCTCCGGCCAGCAAGGCCTGGCGCGCATGGAGGAAACCATGCACCAGGTGATGGGCGCCGCCGACCTGGTCAACGCCAAGCTGGGCATCCTCAACGAGAAGGCCAGCAACATCAACCAGGTGGTGGTGACCATCGTCAAGGTCGCCGACCAGACCAACCTGCTGTCGCTCAACGCCGCCATCGAGGCGGAAAAAGCCGGCGAGTACGGTCGTGGTTTTGCCGTGGTGGCCACCGAAGTGCGTCGCCTGGCCGACCAGACCGCAGTGGCCACCTACGACATCGAGCAGATGGTGCGCGAGATCCAGTCCGCAGTGTCGGCTGGGGTCATGGGCATGGACAAGTTCTCCGAGGAGGTGCGCCGTGGCATGTTCGAGGTGCAGCAGGTCGGCGAGCAGCTCAGCCAGATCATTCATCAGGTGCAAGCGCTGGCGCCACGGGTGCTGATGGTCAATGAGGGCATGCAGGCACAGGCCACCGGCGCCGAGCAGATCAACCAGGCGCTGGCTCAGCTCAGTGATGCCAGCACGCAGACGGTCGAGTCGTTGCGCCAGGCCAGTTTCGCCATCGACGAACTGAGCCAGGTGGCTGCCGGGCTGCGTGGCGGTGTGTCGCGCTTCAAAGTCTGACGGTGATGAGCGATCTGCAACCGCGTGATCAGCGTCAGGCCGAAGCCAAGGGCGTGTTGTACCTGCTGTTCCATATCGGCGGACAGCGCTTTGCCCTGGATGTGCGCGAGGTGATAGAGGTGCTGCCGTTGCGTCCGCTCAAGCCCATCGCCCAGGCACCCGCCTGGGTCGCCGGGATTCTGGGGCATCGTGGCGCGCTGGTGCCGGTCATCGACCTGTCGTCCCTGAGCTTCGGTGAGCCTGCGCCGCAGCGCACCAGTACGCGCCTGGTACTGGTGCGTTATGGCGCTGACCTGCAACTGGGGCTGGTGCTCGAGCAGGCGACCAACACCTTGCGTTGCCAACCCGACGAGTTCCAGCCCTACGGGGTGGACAACGGCGAGGCGCGTTACCTGGGGCCTGTGCGACAGGATGCACAGGGGCTGTTGCAGCGCATCCAGGTCGACGACCTGTTGAGCGATGCCGTGCGCCTGCTCTTGTTCCCTGATCAATCCACGCAGGTGGCAGGATGATCGAACAACGCTTCTTCCGCTTTCTGCAGGAGCGCATCGGCCTGGATGTGGAGTCGGTGGGCGCGCCGATGGTCGAGCGGGCCTTGCGCCAGCGATGTGTGGCACTCGCCGCGCGTGACCTCGACGATTACTGGCTGCGCTTGCAGCAATCGTCCGGTGAGCAACAGGCGTTGATCGAGGCGGTGATCGTTCCCGAGACCTGGTTCTTCCGTTACCCCGAGTCGTTCACGGCATTGGTCGGGCTGGCTCGGAAACGCCTGGTCGAGCTGGCCGGATCACGGCCGCTGCGTATCCTCAGCTTGCCGTGCTCGACCGGCGAGGAGCCCTATTCGATTTCCATGGCGCTGCTCGATGCGGGTCTGCCGCCATCGGCCGTGCGCATCGATGGGATGGACATCAGCCCCAGTTCCCTCGCCCGTGCCGAGCAGGCCGTGTATGGCCGCAACTCGTTCCGCGGCAGTGAACTGGCGTTCCGTGAGCGGCATTTCGACTGCGCCGATGACAGTTACCGCTTGCATGAGCGCGTGCGTCAGCAGGTCAGCCTGCAGCCTGGCAATGTGCTCGATCCTGCCCTGCGCAGCCGCAAGGGGGTCTACGATTTTGTCTTTTGCCGCAACCTGCTGATCTATTTCGACGTACCCACCCAGCAGCGGGTCTTCGAGGTGCTCAAGCAACTGCTCCACGACGATGGCGTGCTGTTCATCGGCCCGGCCGAGGGCAGCTTGCTGGCGCGTCTGGGCATGCGGCCGATCGGCATCGCGCAGTCGTTCGCCTATGTGCGTCAGGACCAGGTCGGCGTGCAGCCGCCGGTCAGCCCGGTGCCGCCGGCACGACCCAGCGTCCCGCCGGTAGCTGCGCCGCGTCCTGTCGCCATGCCCGTGCTGGCGCCATCCCTGGCCCGTGCTGCTCGCCCGCCCGCCAGGCCGGTTGCGTTGCCGACCGTGAACGAGAACGAAACCGAACTGCTGGCAGCCATCGCCCGTCAGGCCAATGCCGGGGCCAGCGAGCAGGCCCGCGCCAGTTGCGAGCGCTACTTGCGTCTGTTCGAGCCCAAGGCGCAGGTCTACTACTGGCTGGGGCTGCTCAGCGATACCCAGGGCGATGCCGGCGAAGCACTCAAGCATTACCGCAAGGCCCTGTACCTGGAGCCCCAGCACACCGAGGCACTGCTGCACCTGGCCACGCTGCTGGCATCCCAGGGGGATGTCACAGGGGCACGGCGTCTGCAGGAAAGGGCGGCGCGGGCGGGCAGGGAGTCTGAACGATGAGCGGTGCCTACTCGATGGACCTGATCGCCCAGGACCATGACGATATCGACGATTGCTGGAATCGCATCGGTGTCCATGGCGACAAGCAATGCCCCCTGCTGGACCGGCATATCCACTGCCGCAATTGCGAAGTGTATGCCGCTGCGGCTACCCGCCTGCTCGACCGCTACACCTTGCTGCAGGACGAGCATGTCGAGATGGAGCAGGTGGAGCAGGGCACTGCCGGTCGCTCCATGCTGCTGTTCAGGCTGGGCGAGGAATGGCTGGCCCTGGCCACTGCCTGCCTGGCGGAGATCGCGCCGCTGCAAGCCGTTCACTCGCTGCCGCACCAGCGCTCGCGGATGCTG
Source organism: Pseudomonas sp. RW3S2 (assembly GCF_014268955.1). Lineage (NCBI taxonomy): Bacteria > Pseudomonadati > Pseudomonadota > Gammaproteobacteria > Pseudomonadales > Pseudomonadaceae > Pseudomonas > Pseudomonas sp. RW3S2. The sequence goes on from NZ_JABWRM010000008.1 coordinate 93,678, forward strand.
CAGGGGGTCGCCAACGTGCGGGGTGCGCTGGTGCCGTGCCTGTCGTTCGCTGACCTGCTGGGCATGGAGCTGGCGCCAGCACAGGAGCGCAGTGGGCGGGTGATGCCGCGGATGTTGATCCTGGCTGCCGAAGGTGGGCCGGTGGTATTGCCGGTCGACGAGATCGACGGCATCCATCGCCTGGACCTTTCGCGCTTGCACGAGGAGCACGACACGGCCCATTTCACACTGGCGGTGATGCAGTGGCGTGGCCGCAGTGTGCGCGTACTCGATGACCAACACCTCCTGTCTGCCGTGAAGCGGAGCCTGTCATGACCCCGGAGCAAATGCGCGACGCATCGTTGCTCGAGCTGTTCAGTCTCGAGGCCGAGGCCCAGACCCAAGTGCTCAGTGCCGGGCTGCTGGCCCTCGAGCGCAATCCGGCCCAGGGCGATCAGCTGGAAGCCTGCATGCGTGCGGCGCACTCCCTCAAGGGCGCGGCGCGTATCGTCGGCATCGATGCCGGTGTCAGCGTCGCCCATGTCATGGAGGATTGCCTGGTCGCGGCCCAGGAGCGGCGCCTGTTGCTGCGCCCCGAACACATCGATGCCTTGTTGCAGGGCACTGACCTGCTGATGCGCATCGCAACGCCCGGGGACACCCAGGGCGAGGCGGCGGTGCCGGCGTTCCTGGTACAGATGGCCATGTTGCTCGACCCTTCGGCGCCTGCGCTGGACGCTGCCGGCGCATCGGCTGAACCTTTGCCTCTCGCGATGCCGCCCGAAGTGCCCGCGATGCCTGTGGAGCCTGAGCCGGAAGTGGAGCCTGCTCCCGCACCCAGGAGCGGCAAGCGCACAGGCGAAGGCGGTGAGCGCGTGCTGCGGGTCACCGCCGATCGCCTGAACAGTCTGCTCGACCTGTCGAGCAAGTCGTTGGTGGAAACCCAGCGGCTCAAGCCCTATCTCGCCAGCCTGCAGCGCCTCAAGCGCATGCATGGCCAGGGTATGCGCGCCCTCGACGGGCTCAAGACCCAGCTCGAAGGCAGCGGCCAGAGCGCCGAAGTGCTCGACGCCCTGGCCCAGACCCAGCGCCTGCTCGCCGAAACCCAACAGATCCTCCAGCAGCAGGCTGCCGACCTCGACGAATTCGGCTGGCAGGCGAGCCAGCGCGCGCAGTTGCTGTACGACACTGCGTTGGCCTGCCGGATGCGCCCCTTCGCCGATGTGCTGACCGGGCAGAGCCGCATGGTGCGCGACCTCGGGCGCTCCCTGGGCAAGCAGGTGCGGCTGCTGATCGAGGGTGAGAAGACTCAGGTCGACCGTGATGTGCTGGAAAAACTCGAGGCGCCGCTCACGCACTTGCTGCGCAATGCTGTCGATCATGGCATCGAGCAGCCCGAGCGACGCCTGCTGGCGGGCAAGCCCGGTGACGGCACGCTGCGCCTGCGCGCGTCGCATCAGGCCGGGTTGCTGATTCTCGAACTGAGCGACGACGGTGCGGGTATCGACCTTGAGCGCCTGCGCCGCAGCATCGTCGAGCGGGCACTGTCGCCCGCCGAGACCGTGGCGCAGATGAGCGAGGCCGAGTTGCTCACCTTCCTGTTCCTGCCCGGTTTCAGCCTGCGTGACCAGGTCACCGAGGTGTCTGGCCGTGGGGTCGGCCTGGACGCGGTGCAGCACATGGTGCGCGAACTGCGCGGGTCGATCGAGCTCACTCAGGTGGCAGGGCAGGGCTGCTGCTTCCACCTGGAGGTGCCGCTGACCCTGTCGGTGGTGCGCAGCCTGGTGGTCGAGGTCGGTGGCGAAGCCTATGCCTTCCCGCTGGCGCATATCGAACGCACCCTCGACGTACCGGCCGAGGCCATCGTGCAGATCGAAGGCCGCCAGCACTTCTGGCACGAGGACCGCCACATCGGCCTGGTCGCCGCGAGCCAGTTGCTCAACCGTCCGGCCGCGCAGGACGAGGCGGACAGCCTGCGCGTGGTGGTCATTCGTGAGCGCGAGCAACTGTACGGCGTGGCCGTGGAGCGCCTGATCGGCGAGCGGGTGCTGGTGGTGATGCCGCTCGACCCGCGTCTGGGCAAGGTCCAGGACATTTCCTCCGGCGCCTTGCTCGACGATGGTTCGGTGGTGCTGATCATCGATGTCGAAGACCTCTTGCGCTCGGTGGACAAGCTGTTGAGCACCGGGCGCCTGGAGCGTATCGATCGCGGTGCACGGGCGGGCCGGGGTGTGGTGCGCAAGCGCATCCTGGTGGTCGACGATTCGCTGACGGTACGCGAGCTCCAGCGCAAGCTGCTGGGTACGCGCGGATACGACGTAGCGGTGGCGGTCGATGGCATGGATGGCTGGAACGCCCTGCGCAGCGAAGACTTCGACCTGCTGATCACCGACATCGACATGCCGCGCATGGACGGTATCGAACTGGTCACCCTGGTGCGTCGCGACAGTCGCCTGCAATCGCTGCCGGTGATGGTGGTGTCGTACAAGGACCGGGAAGAGGACCGCCGACGTGGACTGGATGCTGGCGCCGACTATTATTTGGCCAAGGCCAGCTTCCATGACGATGCGTTGCTGGATGCGGTGGTGGAGTTGATCGGAGGAGCCCAGGGATGAGGATCGCCATCGTCAATGACATGCCCATGGCTGTCGAGGCCCTGCGCCGTGCGCTGGCCTTCGAGCCCGCGCACGAAGTGATCTGGGTGGCCAACAATGGCGTCGAAGCCGTGCACAAGTGTGCCGAGCAGACGCCGGACCTGATCCTCATGGACCTGATCATGCCGGTGATGGATGGCGTAGAGGCGACTCGCCGGATCATGGCCGAAACCCCTTGCGCCATCGTCATCGTCACGGTGGATCGCAAGCAGAATGTGCACCGGGTGTTCGAGGCCATGGGCCACGGCGCCCTCGATGTGGTCGATACGCCGGCACTGGGTGCGGGCGATGCCCGGGAGGCGGCGGCGCCTTTGCTGCGCAAGATCCTCAACATCGCTTGGTTGATCGGCCAGCAGCGCTCCAGCGCAGTCCGCTCCGTGGCGGCGCCGGTCCGCAATCTAGCGCGTCGTTGTGGCCTGGTGGCCATTGGCTCGTCCGCAGGCGGGCCAGCCGCGCTTGAGGTACTGCTCAAGGGGCTTCCGCAGGATTTTCCGGCGGCCATCGTGCTGGTCCAGCATGTCGATCAGGTGTTCGCCGCCGGCATGGCCGAATGGCTGAGTGGTGTGTCCGGGCTACCGGTACGCCTGGCCCGTGAGGGTGAACCACCGCAGCCGGGGCAGGTGTTGCTGGCAGGCACCAACCACCACATCCGGCTGTTGCAGAATGGCCAACTGGCGTATACCGCCGAGCCGGTCAACGAAATCTACCGCCCCTCGATCGACGTGTTCTTCGAGAGCGTGGCGCGCTTCTGGCGCAGCGATGCGGTGGGCGTGCTGCTCACCGGTATGGGCCGCGATGGCGCGCAGGGCCTGAAGTTGATGCGCGAGCAGGGTTTCCTGACCATCGCCCAGGACCAGCAAAGCAGTGCGGTGTATGGCATGCCCAAGGCCGCCGCAGCGATCCAGGCGGCGGTCGAGATACGACCGCTGGAGCGAATTGCCGGCCGACTTATGGAAATCTTTCCGAAATGACGATATGTATTGAGTCACGCCGCCTGGCCGGTAGTGACCTGGTGAATAGGGATGAATGACCTACCGATCGATGGTTTCACGACGATCAACGAAAGCGCCGCGATGGTCCTGCTGGTCGACGACCAGGCGATGATCGGCGAGGCGGTGCGTCGTGGGCTGTCCCACGAGGAGAACATCGACTTCCACTTCTGTGCCGATCCACACCAGGCAGTGGCCCAGGCCATGCGCATCAAGCCGACGGTGATCCTCCAGGACCTGATCATGCCGGGTCTGGACGGCCTGACGCTGGTGCGCGAGTACCGCAACAACCCGGCGACCCAGGATATCCCGATCATCGTCCTGTCGACCAAGGAAGACCCGCTGGTCAAGAGTGCGGCCTTCGCCGCCGGGGCCAACGACTACCTGGTCAAGCTGCCGGACACCATCGAGCTGGTGGCGCGTATCCGCTATCACTCGCGCTCCTACCTCACCCTGCTACAGCGTGACGAGGCCTACCGCGCCCTGCGCGTCAGCCAGCAGCAGTTGCTCGACACCAACCTGATGCTGCAGCGGTTGATGAACTCCGATGGCCTGACGGGGCTGTCCAACCGCCGCCATTTCGACGAATACCTGGAACTGGAGTGGCGCCGCGCCATGCGCGAGCAGCAGCAGCTGTCGCTGCTGATGATCGATGTCGACTACTTCAAGGCCTACAACGATGGCTTCGGTCATCTGGCCGGTGACGAAGCGCTGCGCCAGGTGGCCGAGGCAATCCGCGGCTCCTGCTCGCGCCCAAGCGACCTGCCGGCGCGCTATGGCGGCGAGGAGTTCGCTCTGGTGCTGCCCAACACCTCGCCGGGTGGTGCACGGCTGATTGCGGAAAAACTGCGTCAGACTGTGCTCGCCCTGAATATTCCGCACAATGCCCCGCAATCCGATGCGCGCCTGACGGTAAGCATCGGATTGGCCACCCAGACACCGGTGGTGGGCAGCCACTGTCGGCAGTTGATCTCTGCCGCAGACAAGGGGCTTTACCTGGCCAAGAATAGTGGGCGTAACCAGGTTGGCATTGCATGACGCGGTTCTGCATGAAATGAATCTGCACTTGCCCGCCCTCAAGGCTGAACGGCCTGATCGGCTTTGTTGTAGCTGAACGGTGAGTGGGTGAGCTGTTTCAGGTTCAGCGCCACTACCGGTACCCATATCCCGGTGTTGGCCTTGAACTTGGTCTGGAATGACTTAGCATTGTTGAGCGAAGCGCTGTTGCCGACCTTGTAGAAGAACGCCTCGATTGGCAGCTGGGCACCATAGTTCTGCGGCCAAAGATTCACCATCAACTCATTCCAGGCCGCTTTGATGTTCGGCGGTGGATTGCTGCGTACCTTGTAGCTGATCGCGAACTGTGCGGCATTCTGGGTACTCAGTGAGCATTGATAGTTTCGGTCGGGCAGTTTGCTGGAGTACGCATACCAGGTGGCCTCCGTTGTCACGTTTACACTGGCGCAGGTGCTGAGGTCTGCCGCTGCCACGCTTCGCGGTTTCAGGCCACAGCCCTTGCCAGAGCGAACGCCGACTGCCGTCGCTGCATCATAGGCGTAGATGCACAGGTACTCCATCCCCTTGCCTTTTGCGGCAGCCTCGGCTTGCGGAAGGAAGATGAAGCCTGCATCCCGGTAGAAATTGCTCACAACGGAATCGACGCGAAAGTAAGAGAAGGACACGGCACCCAGTTTAATTGCGGATGGGCTCGGGTCCCACGGGTTGAAGGGGCCGTCGTCCACTGAGCGAATGATGATGCCATTACAGTAGTAGGCAGGCAGATTTCCCGGGCAAGTATTTTCCCTGGCGTTGTAACGAGCATTCAGATTAGCGGCAATTCTTGAACCGGGGTCGGTACCGGTTTGTGTCACCCGAACGTTGAACGGCGGCGAGATGAGCAGCGGATTACCGCCGACACCGACACTGCCCGTGACCACGGCGGTACTTCCAATATCCTTGGCGATTTCGCTTCTGGGAATCTGGAACATCAGCGGTACATTGGGGGTCTTGACGACCTGAGTTTTTGCAAGCCATTCGCTGCGACCTTTCCAGCGCATGCCCACCGTATCGTTCAGCGTCATGGGCTTGTAGAGAAAGCTGACGGTGACCGAATCGCCAATGGCATCGACATCCACCGTGCTGGAACCGGAGTTGGGGAAGCGCGGGCGGTACAGTTCCAGTTGGGTCGCCGCCTGAGTCGATGACTGGATCGCCGCCACCGCAGGTGTTTCTGCCTGGTGAGTCTGGCAAGCGGTCATCGCCAGCAGCGCCAACAACAGAGCGCTTGGGCCTATGCGGTAAGTACATGGCTTTACTGGCATTATCATCATGACTTCCTTGTTCGTGAGATAGAAGCGGTCATGGTGACGCTGACGTTAGTTTGGCGTGTACGCCAGCGCTCCACGAAATCAGAAGGGCGCAATAAAGTTGAGGGTGAGCAGGCTAATGACTTTGTTGTGCCCTCCGGGTATTAAGATTTTTTATCTTCTGATTCAAAAACCCGGACTTCGAGTGTTTTGCTGATCGAGAGCGGCTTCCCAGGAATACCTACGCTGGCCGTCAGTTTTGATGTCCATTTGTTGCCGAGGTCTGTTTTGACCACACCATAAGGAATGACGAACGTCATGACTTTCTCATCTTTCACTTTCTGCAGAGGCAGGTCGTACGTCGCATTCCCACGCCAGCGCATGCCTACTGTGTGGCCTTCCGCAATGTCGTCATACTCGAAGGTGACCTTGAGTTCTTCTCCCAACTTATCCAAATAGATCTTGTTATCCTTGAAGTCCGGAACCTCAGGGGGGTTGTATACATCTTCTTCATTCGCTGGTTTAGTTACACTGTTCATTGTATGTCTCCTTGCGCAACTGCGCCTGACCTTAAATGTTGGTGGTGCCTGCAAGCTCATTAGTGCATAGGCTGTGGTACTTATCTACTGACAAAAATACTAGGTCGAAGAGGTTTGCAATCGACGTTCCCGCGCTCGCTCGTTACCCCTGCCAGCGTTCGGTGCTGATCGCTTTTGCCGAAGTGCGGCGCCCGACGGGTCTGCCGCCGTGGCTCGGACTGGGTTATACTCGCGGGCTTTTCACCGAATTCGTGCGAGTAGCCAGAAGCCATGGAAATCCAACCGATCCTGAACACCATCAAGGACCTCACCGAACGTTCCCAGTCCATTCGGGGGTATCTTTGACTACGATCACAAAGCTGATCGTCTGATCGAAGTCAACCGCGAGCTGGAAGACCCCAACGTCTGGAACAAGCCGGAGTACGCGCAGGCCCTGGGCCGCGAACGTGCCATGCTGGCGCAAGTGGTCGAGACCCTCGACAAGCTGTCCAACGGCCTGGGCGACTGCCAGGACCTGCTCGACATGGCGGTCGAGGAAGGTGACGAAGCTGCCGTCGGCGACGTTGTGACCGAACTGGAAGGCCTGGAAGAAAACCTTGCCCAGCTCGAGTTCCGTCGCATGTTCAGCGGCGAGATGGACATGAACAACGCCTACCTGGACATCCAGGCCGGCTCCGGTGGCACCGAGGCGCAGGACTGGGCCAACATCCTGCTGCGCATGTACCTGCGCTGGGCCGACAAGCGCGGTTTCGACGCCACCATCATCGAGCTGTCCGAAGGTGAAGTCGCCGGTATCAAGGGCGCCACCGTGCACATCAAGGGCGAGTACGCCTTCGGCTGGTTGCGTACCGAAATCGGCGTGCACCGCCTGGTGCGCAAGAGCCCGTTCGACTCCGGTGCCCGTCGCCACACTTCTTTCTCGGCGGTGTTCGTCTCGCCCGAGATCGACGACAAGGTCGAGATCGAGATCAACCCGTCCGACCTGCGCATCGACACCTACCGTTCCTCCGGCGCGGGTGGTCAGCACGTCAACACCACCGACTCGGCGGTGCGTATCACCCACGTGCCGACCAATACCGTGGTGGCGTGCCAGAACGAACGCTCCCAGCACGCCAACAAGGATACCGCCATGAAAATGCTGCGGGCCAAGTTGTACGAGCTGGAAATGCAGAAGCGCAACGCCGCCTCGCAGGCGCTGGAAGACAGCAAGTCGGATATCGGCTGGGGTCACCAGATCCGCTCCTATGTACTCGATGACTCGCGTATCAAGGACCTGCGTACCGGTGTCGAGCGCAGTGACTGCCAGAAGGTCCTCGACGGCGACCTCGACCAGTACCTGGAAGCCAGCCTCAAGCAGGGGCTGTAAACCGCACACCACCGCCGCGATACGAGGCCATGGGCCCGTATCGCGTGCCCTGCCCGACAGGGGCACCGAATACCTGATGGAAACAATGACGACATGAGCGACCTCAAGACCGAATCGCAAGACCTGCAACAGGAAGAAAACACCCTGATCGCCCTGCGCAAGGAAAAACTTGCCGCCGAGCGTGCCAAGGGCAACGCCTTCCCCAACGACTTCCGTCGCGACAGCTACTGCAACGACCTGCAGAAACAGTACGCGGACAAGACCAAGGAAGAGCTGGAAGCAGCCGCGATCCCGGTCAAGGTTGCCGGTCGCATCATGCTCAACCGTGGCTCGTTCATGGTGATCCAGGACATGACCGGTCGCATCCAGGTCTACGTCAACCGCAAGACCCTGCCCGAAGAAACCCTCGCCGCGGTCAAGACCTGGGACCTGGGCGACATCATCAGCGCCGAAGGCACCCTGGCTCGCTCGGGCAAGGGCGACCTGTACGTCGAGATGACCGACGTGCGCCTGCTGACCAAGTCGCTGCGTCCGCTGCCTGACAAGCACCACGGCCTGACCGACACCGAGCAGCGCTATCGCCAGCGTTACGTCGACCTGATGGTCAACGAGGAAACCCGCCACACCTTCCGTGTGCGTTCTCAGGTGATCTCGCATATCCGCAAATTCCTGATCGAGCGCGACTTCCTCGAAGTCGAGACGCCGATGCTGCAGACCATCCCTGGCGGCGCTGCGGCCAAGCCGTTCGAAACCCACCACAACGCCCTGGACATGGCCATGTTCCTGCGCATCGCGCCGGAGCTGTACCTCAAGCGGCTTGTTGTCGGTGGTTTCGAGAAGGTCTTCGAGATCAACCGCAACTTCCGTAACGAAGGCGTTTCGACCCGGCACAACCCCGAGTTCACCATGCTCGAGTTCTACCAGGCCTACGCCGACTACCGCGACAACATGGACCTCACCGAGGAGCTGTTCCGCGAGCTGGCGCAGTTGGTCCTGGGGACTACCGACGTGCCATACGGCGACAAGGTATTCCACTTCGGCGAACCGTTCGCGCGCCTGTCGGTGTTCGATTCGATCCTCAAGTACAACCCCGAGCTGACTGCCGCCGACCTGCAGGACGTCGACAAGGCCCGCGCCATCGCCAAGAAAGCCGGTGCCAAGGTGCTGGGGCACGAAGGTCTGGGCAAGCTGCAGGTGATGATTTTCGAAGAGCTGGTCGAGCACAAGCTGGAGCAGCCGCACTTCATTACCGAGTATCCGTTCGAAGTGTCGCCGCTGGCCCGTCGCAACGACGACAATCCGGCCGTGACCGATCGCTTCGAGCTGTTCATCGGTGGCCGCGAGATCGCCAACGCCTACTCCGAGCTCAACGATGCCGAAGACCAGGCCGAGCGCTTCCTGGCGCAGGTTGCCGAGAAGGACGCCGGTGACGACGAAGCCATGCACTACGATGCCGACTTCGTGCGTGCCCTGGAATACGGCATGCCGCCGACCGCCGGTGAAGGCATCGGTATCGACCGCCTGGTGATGCTGTTGACCAACTCGCCGTCGATTCGCGATGTGATCCTGTTCCCGCACATGCGTCCGCAGGCTTGAGTGAATTGAAAAAGCCGCCTCCAGGGGCGGCTTTTTCTTGCTTGGCTGTGTAGTGTCTGTACCGGCCCTATCGCGGGACAGACAATGAACATCCCCCAGACAGACACCGAGGTCCCCACCGTGCCCCCCGCAAACGCCCAGCAAGGCGCCGCCGGCGTAGCCAACGCCGTCGCCGAGAGCGTGCAGTACCAAGGTCGCAAGACCAGTCGCCAGGGCAGCGAGCAACGCCGCCAGCAGATTCTCGACGCCGCCATGCGCATCGTCGTGCGCGACGGTGTGCGCGGTGTGCGCCACCGTGCAGTGGCGGCAGAGGCCGAGGTGCCGCTGTCGGCCACCACCTATTACTTCAAGGATATCGAAGACCTGCTCACCGATACCTTCGCCCAGTACGTCGAGCGCAGCGCCGCCTACATGGCCAAGCTGTGGGCCAACACCGAGGTTGTGCTGCGCCAGCTGCTGGCCCAGGGCGACGGCAGCCCGCAGTCCCGTGCACGTCTTGCCGACGAAGTGGCGCGCATGACCGCCGACTACGTCACCCGCCAGCTGTGCAACCGGCGCGACTTCCTCATGGCCGAACAGGCCTTCCGCCAGGAGGCGCTGCTGTGCCCGCGCCTGGCCGAGCTGGTGCGGGCCCACGAGCAGATCCTGTTGCATGGCGCGCGGCAGATGCTTCAGGTGGTCGGCTCGCGCCAGCCCGAGCAGGACGCCCTGGTGTTGACGGCCATCATCGAGCAGATGGAATATCAAGGGCTGCTCAAAGAAGCGAATGCCCAGGCCGATGGGCAGATGCTCGCTATCCTTACCCGTTACCTGCACCTGGTGCTGGCCGCGGTCTAAGGCGCAGCCGACCTTTTCAAGGAGAACCTGATGAAAGCCTGGCGTGTGCTGTTGTTGACCTTGTCGTTCCTGCTGCTGGGCGGGTGTCTGGTGACCTTCGACGAACCGCTGGCCAGTAACGAACCAGCCCCCAAGGCCTTGCTGGGCCAATGGAGCAGCAAGGACGCCTGGGGCCAGCCACTGAAGCTGACCATCAGCCGCGTCGGCGGCAACACCTACAAGGCCGTGGCCCGCGCCCAGGGCAAGGCGCCCGAGGATTACACCTTCAGCGTTTCGCGCCATGGCAATCGCTGGTACCTGTCGGCAGGCGTGCCCAAGCGCCTGGGCGGCAAGTTCCTGATTGGCGGTTTCGAAGTCGTCGATGGCAAGCAGTTGGTGCTCTACAACCTTGATGTCGAGCAAGTCCAACAGGCCGTGGACAACAAGGAATTGAGCGGTCGCAGTACCGAGGTGCCCGAAGACAATGGCCCGGGCGTACTGATCGACAGCCCCGCCGAGCGGGTGCTGGCCTATCTGGACGACCCCGCCAACTCCGACCTGTTCGTCGAGGTGGCGCGGTTCCAGCGGGCCGGCAAATAGCGGATACCGCTTACCTGTAGGAGCGGGCTTGCCCGCGAATAGGCCCTTGCAAGGAGTCTCCGTTGGACGAATACCAGCAAACCATCCGCACATTGTCCGACCGTATCGTCGCGGCCCAGACCCCGATCCGGGTGCTGGACGCGGTGAAATGGGACGACGGCATTCGCCAGGGTTTTCTCAAGGCCAAGGGCAAGGAGCCGCCAGCGGTAGACCATGCGTATTACCACAGCCGCCCTCTGTCGTTCGACTCCAGCGCGGTGAAGGCCGAGTTCCAGGCCATCGAGCGCGACATCATCCGCCAGCTCGGCCAGTTCAACCCGGTCGGGCAGATCATGAAGCGCATGTGCCGCGAGTACCGCATGGTGGTGCGCATGCTCGAGGCGCGCGGCACCGAGGATTTCGGGCTGATCTCCCAGGAGCTGTATGGCGCCGCCTCCGACGCCTTCCACGCCGGTGACCCGACCCTGGCCGACCTGGGGCTGATGCTCTCGGACTACCTGAACAACATCGATGGGCGTGGCGATCTGAAGGACGAGCCGAAAAACCTTACTGCCAAGGAAGCGGTGGAGATCCTCCAGCGCCGCCTGAACAAGGTCTTCGGCGAGGCGGAAGAAACCATCCGCGTGTTCGAGTCCGATGGCATCGTCGCCGATGCGGCGGCCGGTGCCGACTACATCAAGGTGCGTGCCGACGCCATGTTCAACAGCCGCGACGTCCGCGCGCTGGAGGTTCACGAAGGGCTGGTGCATGTGGGCACCACGCTCAATGGCCTCAACCAGCCGATCTGCACCTTCCTGGCCAAGGGCCCGCCCTCGTCGACCGTGACCCAGGAGGGCCTGGCCATCCTCATGGAGGTGATCGCCTTCGCCTCCTATCCCAGCCGCTTGCGCAAGCTGACCAACCGCACCCGCGCCATTCACATGGTGGAGCAGGGCGCGGACTTCCTGCAGGTATACGAGTTCTTCCGGGGCCAGGGTTTCGAAATGGCCGAAAGCTATGGCAATGCCAGCCGAGTATTCCGCGGCTCGGTGCCCAATGGTCTGCCGTTCACCAAGGACTTGTCCTACCTCAAGGGTTTCATCATGGTTTACAACTACATTCAGTTGGCCGTGAGGAAAGGCAAGCTGGAGCAGATTCCGCTGCTGTTCTGCGGCAAGACCACGCTGGAAGACATGCGCACCTTGCGCCAACTGGTCGAGGAGGGCCTGGTGGCGCCGCCGAAGTACTTGCCCGAACAGTTCCGTGACCTCAACGCGCTGTCGGCCTGGATGTGTTTCTCCAACTTCCTCAATCACCTGAGCCTGGATCGCATTGAAGCCGACTACGCGAACATTCTCTGAGCGCTGCCGCACCCTGTTGCTCGGGCTCGGGTTGTCTTGCCTGGCCGGTTGCAGCAGCCTGCTGTTCTATCCAGAGCCGGGCCAGCCGTTCACCCCCGAGCGCGCGCACCTGCAGTACCGCGATGTCACGCTGACCACCGAGGATGGCACCCGCCTGCATGGTTGGTGGCTGCCGGCCAAGGCGGGCGTCGAGGTCAAGGGCACGGTGCTGCATCTGCACGGTAATGGTGGCAACCTGGCCTGGCACCTGGGCGGCAGTTACTGGCTGCCCGAGCAGGGTTATCAGGTGCTGATGATCGACTACCGTGGCTATGGTTTGTCCCAGGGCACGCCGACGCTGCCGGCGGTGTACCAGGATATCGATGCTGCGCTGGGCTGGTTGGGCAAGGCGCCCGAAGTGCAGGGCAAGCCGCTGGTGCTGCTGGGCCAGAGCCTGGGCGGTGCGATGGCCATCCATTACCTGGCCGGCCATCCCGAGCAGCGCCAGCGTTTCAGTGCGCTGGTCTTCGATGGGGTGCCGGCGAGTTACCGCGACGTCGGGCGCTTCGCCCTGAGTACGTCGTGGATGACCTGGCCGCTTCAGGTGCCGCTGTCGTGGCTGGTGCCCGACGCTGACAGCGCGATCCACTCCATCGAACGCCTGGACAGCCCGCCCAAGCTGTTCTTCCACAGCATCGATGACAACCTGGTGCCCATGGCCAACGGTATCCGCCTGTACCAGCATGCCCCGCCGCCGCGCGTGTTGCAGTTGACCCGTGGCGACCATGTGCAGACCTTCGCCGACCCGACCTGGCGTCAGGTGATGCTGCGCTTCCTCGACGACCCCAGCCACTTCAACGGCCTGCGCCGATTGGCGGAGGTCCCGAACTACCCTGACGAGAAGAATGCGCAATGAGTGAAGAACGCAACGCCATCCCGCTGATCCTGACCGGTGTCGGCAGCATCATCGTGACGGTGGGTGCCTTGTGGTACTACGGCTACCTGCATTTCGCCAAGCCCGAGGATGCCCTGCTGCTGCAGGACTACACCATGCTCAAGACGATTCCGGGTGAGGACTACCGGGTTTCCCTCGATCCATCGCCGCAGGTGGCACAGTGCGTCGAGGGTGTGCTGGTGTTGTTCGACACTCAGCAGAAGGGCCTGACGGGCGTGCTGGTCGATAACCGCAAGCGGGCGATCCGCTGCATGGGCCAGGACACGCCGCAGCAGGTACAGTGAATCTGATCTTGCGCACATGAAAAACCCGCCATCAAGGCGGGTTTTTCATATCGCTCACAGCGCGTATCAGCGAATCGCAGCACGTGGCTGGACCGGTTGGTTATCGTTGGAGATGGTCACCTCCACACGACGGTTCTGCGCACGGCCCGAGGCGCTGGAGTTGTCCGCGACCGGATACTCCTTGCCATAACCCTGGGCGACTACGCGGGATGGGTCGATGCCGGCACGCACCAGCGCACGGCGTACGCTTTCGGCGCGACGCTCCGACAGGCCTTGGTTGTAGTTCGCCGAACCGACGCTGTCGGTGTAGCCCTCGACAATCACCTTGCGCTCAGGGTTTTCCTGAAGGAAGTTGGCCAGGGTGGTGATGTTCGGCAGGGCGCTGCTCTTGAGGTCGGCCTTGTTGAAGTCGAACAGCACATCGCCGAAGGTCACCAGCGTACCGCGGTCGGTCTGCTTGGCGTTGAGGCTGTCCTGCAGTTTCTTGATCTGCGCGTCGCGGGCCTCCAGCTTGGCCTGGGCGCGTTGCGCCGCAGCGTTTTTGATATCGGCTTCTGCGGTGCGCAGGGCGATGGTCTGCTTGGCGACTTCGACACGCTGGTTGGTCAGGTAGGCCAGTTGATCGACCTTCTTCTCATCTTCGCGATCCATGTAGGCCTTGTCGGCCTTGTTCAGCCAGTCCTGGGCGTCCTTGGTCTCGAGGGCTGCCAGCTTGCTCGACTGCGGATCGCTCTGCAGCGCCGAGAAGTTGGTGCGGGCCGATTCGAGGTTGGCGTTCGGGTCGTGCGAGCACGCAGCCAGACCGACGCTCAGGGCCAACAGGGCAGGGATCATTACGTAATTGCGCATAGTGTTCATCCTTTGATCGATAACGAAGGCAGGGGAATACCGGGCAGGCCTCACTGGGCGCTGCGCAGGCCTTCCTCACGTACGTCCTGAACGCCTTGGCGGGCATCCTGCACGGCTTTCTGGGCCTTGGCTGCCTGTGCCTTGCGCTCGGCGACGCGGGCGTCCCATTCGGCCTGTTCGGCCAGTCGCTTGGCTTCGTCGTACTTCTTGTCATGCATGGCGATTTCCGCCTGCTTGAACTTGTCTTGCGCCGCTTTCATCTCCACGGCGGCAAACTCGGTGCCGCCTGCGCTGACGGCAGAGTTCACGGCAGACTGGGTCACCGCGTACTGCTCGGTCGGCGGGTTGCCAGCACAGCCAGCCAGTACCAGGCTGCTGCCAAGCGCCAGCGCGGCCAGCTTGAGCCCGCGCAGAGAGTTGGACGGGAATTTTTCGGTGCGGGTCTTCATGGTGGTCAACTCCATTGGATCACTCCTGATAACGATGTCCGTAGCAGTCCATCGCTCCCTGACATACACATGTGCTCGAGTCCAAGGCCAAACACCATGCGTGCAGGGTTTTTGCGTGATGGCTATTGGCTCCGACTTGAGCGTTTTCAGAATAGTTCAGAAAAAGTTGCGTAGGCTTCGTAATTATTTCTGACTGGTCGGTCAGTACTTTTCCTACGGAACTATTGCCGCGCGGGGCAGTATTCGTTGGCCTTCCGGCTCAGGCGTCGCGCTTGGGGAGTGGCTGGCTCAGGTCCTGCAGATGCCGCCGCGACAGGCTTAGGAAGCGTGGCGTGGGGCCGATATCTTCATACAGCGGATCACCTTCTTCATCGGTGGCGATCACCTGCTGGCCCTTCACGTAGGGGAAGCTGGCTTCGAGTTCTTCGAGCGCGGCGGCGACCAGCTCGCCGAGCAGTTCTTCGGTGGTGCGCTTGGGGTACATCTCGACCAACGCGGCCAGGCGCGCCTCGGATTCCAGGTCAAGGTGCAGGTGGTGCCCGGTGGGGCTGAGGGTGCCAGCGGCGTTCTGTTCCCAGTGTTGTGCGAGCTCGCGGATTTTCATGATGACCTCTGTAGAACCGTGACATGAGCTGTGAGGGCCGTCTCTTCACTTTAGTTGCATTGGCCGATCCCGGCTTGCCTTGCGGGGGCGCCTGTGGGCACTCTTGGAGCAATGACCTGGGCGGCAGCGCGGGTGGACCGCGCGATAAGGAGAGCCAATGACCGATATCGATGTGCGCTTGCGTGAGGATGTCCATCTGTTGGGTGAACTGCTGGGCGAGACCATCCGCCAGCAGCATGGCGAGGCATTCCTGCAGAAGATCGAGGATATTCGTCACAGCGCGAAGGCCGATCGCCGTGGCGCGGCCGAGCAGTTGAGCTCCACGCTTGGCGATCTTGCAGACGATGACCTGTTGCCGGTCGCCCGAGCCTTCAACCAGTTCCTCAACCTGGCCAACATTGCCGAGCAGTACCAGTTGATCCATCGCCGTGGCGCCGACCAGCCGGCACCATTCGAGGACCGCGCATTGCCCGAGTTGCTGGCGCGGCTCAAGCAGGCCGGGCACGCCGACGATGCCTTGGCCCGGCAACTGGCCAAGCTGGACATCCAGCTGGTACTCACCGCCCACCCCACCGAGGTGGCGCGGCGTACGCTGATCCAGAAGTACGACGCCATCGCCGCGCAGCTTGCCGCCCAGGACCATCGCGACCTCACGCCGGCCGAACGCCAGCAGGTGCGCGAACGCCTGCGTCGGTTGATCGCCGAAGCCTGGCACACCGAGGAGATTCGCCGCACCCGTCCAACGCCGGTCGATGAGGCCAAATGGGGCTTTGCGGTTATCGAGCATTCGCTGTGGCAGGCGATTCCCAGCCACTTGCGCAAGGTCGACAAGGCGTTGTTCGAGGCCACGGGCCTGCACCTGCCGCTGGAGGCGGCGCCAGTGCGTTTCGCCTCGTGGATGGGCGGCGACCGCGATGGCAACCCCAACGTCACCGCCTCGGTCACCCGCGAGGTGCTGTTGTTGGCACGCTGGATGGCGGCCGACCTGTTCCTGCGCGATATCGACTACCTCGCCGCCGAACTGTCCATGCAACAGGCCAGCGACGCCCTGCGCGCCAAGGTGGGTGACAGCGCCGAGCCCTACCGCGCCTTCCTCAAGCAACTGCGTGATCGTCTGCGTGCCACCCGGGCCTGGGCCCATGCCGCATTGGCCGGCCCGCAGCCTGCAAGTGCCGAAGTGCTTGTCGACAATCGCCAACTGATCGAGCCCTTGCAGCTGTGCTATCAGTCCCTGCATGCCTGTGGCATGGGGGTGATCGCCGATGGTCCGTTGCTCGACTGCCTGCGCCGGGCGGTGACCTTCGGCCTGTTCCTGGTGCGCCTGGACGTGCGCCAGGATGCGGCCCGGCACCGCGACGCGCTGTCGGAGATCACCGAGTACCTGGGGCTCGGGCGTTATGCCGAGTGGGATGAAGAACAACGTATCGCCTTCCTCCAGGCCGAGCTGAAAAACCGCCGGCCGCTGCTGCCCGCCCACTTCCAGCCCCAGGCCGAGACCGCCGAGGTGCTCGCCACCTGTCGCGAGATCGCGGCGGCGCCCGCGGCTTCTCTGGGCTCCTATGTCATCTCCATGGCGGGCGCCGCCTCCGATGTGCTGGCGGTGCAATTGCTGCTCAAGGAGGCCGGGCTGACTCGGCCGATGCGCGTGGTGCCGCTGTTCGAGACCCTTGCTGACCTGGACAACGCGGGCCCGGTGATGGCGCGCCTGCTCGGTTTGCCCGGCTATCGCTCCGGGCTGCACGGGCCGCAGGAAGTGATGATCGGTTACTCGGACTCGGCCAAGGATGCCGGTACCACGGCGGCAGCCTGGGCGCAGTACCGGGCGCAGGAAAACCTGGTACGCATCTGCCGTGAACACCAGGTCGAGCTGCTGCTGTTCCACGGCCGCGGTGGCACCGTCGGCCGTGGCGGTGGCCCGGCCCATGCGGCGATCCTTTCCCAGCCGCCAGGGTCGGTGGCGGGGCGTTTCCGCACGACCGAACAGGGCGAGATGATCCGCTTCAAGTTCGGCCTGCCGGGGATCGCCGAACAGAACCTCAATCTCTATCTGGCGGCGGTGCTCGAGGCAACCTTGCTGCCGCCGCCACCGCCCGAGCCTGCCTGGCGCGAACTGATGGACCAGCTCGCCGCCGATGGGGTGAAGGCTTATCGCGCGGTGGTTCGCGAGAACCCTGATTTCGTCGAGTACTTCCGTCAGTCCACCCCGGAGCAGGAACTTGGGCGCCTGCCGTTGGGCAGTCGGCCAGCCAAGCGCCGGGCGGGCGGCATCGAAAGCCTGCGGGCCATCCCGTGGATCTTCGGCTGGACCCAGACGCGCCTGATGCTCCCTGCCTGGCTGGGATGGGAAACCGCGCTGGGCAATGCCCTGGCGCGTGGCCAGGGTGAGCTGCTGGGGCAGATGCGTGAGCAATGGCCGTTCTTCCGCACTCGCATCGACATGCTGGAGATGGTGCTGGCCAAGGCCGATGCGGAAATTGCCAAGGCCTACGACGAACGTCTAGTGCAACCGGCGCTGCTGCCTTTGGGGGCACATCTGCGCGACCTATTGTCGCAGTCGTGCCAGGTGGTGTTGGGCCTGACCGGCCAGCCGGTGCTACTGGCGCACAGCCCGGAGACCCTGGAATTCATCAGCCTGCGCAACACCTATCTGGACCCGCTGCACCGCCTGCAGGCGGAACTGCTGGCGCGTTCGCGGGTGCGCGAAGCCGCTCTGGACAGCCCGCTGGAGCAGGCCCTGCTGGTGACCGTGGCCGGTATTGCCGCCGGTTTACGCAACACCGGCTGAGGCCGTCGGGCAGCGCCGCACCGGGTTGTGCGGTGGTGCAGCCGGGGGATGCATCGGGGTAGGTTGCGATGGGTGCAACCTGCTCGGCAGAAGGGCGCCAGATGGGCGTTCGTGCAATTTTGGAACGCTTGTCTGGCTGCCGGGCGCTGTGTATCTTGAGCAGCCTTTTGACCGATTTTCCGGTCTGATCCGATTTTCCGGACTTGGCCCTGAACGCCGAATCCATTGATTTGCAATAAAAAATATGAGGAGCACAAGATGCGCGTAATTCTGCTGGGAGCTCCCGGGGCCGGTAAAGGTACTCAGGCAAAGTTCATCACCGAGAAGTTCGGTATTCCACAGATCTCCACCGGCGACATGCTGCGTGCCGCTGTCAAGGCCGGCACCCCGCTCGGGCTGGAACTGAAGAAAGTCATGGACGCCGGCCAGCTGGTTTCCGACGATCTGATCATCAGCCTGGTGAAGGAGCGCATCGCTCAGCCAGACTGCGCCAAGGGCTGCCTGTTCGACGGTTTCCCACGCACCATCCCGCAGGCCGAAGCCATGGTCGCTGCCGGTGTCGACATTGATGCCGTGGTCGAAATCGCCGTGGACGACGAAGAGATCGTCGGTCGCATGGCCGGTCGCCGCGTGCACCTGGCCTCGGGCCGCACCTACCACATCCAGTACAACCCGCCGAAAGTGGCAGGCAAGGACGATGTCACCGGCGAAGACCTGATCCAGCGCGACGACGACAAGGAAGAAACCGTGCGTCACCGCCTGTCGGTCTACCACAGCCAGACCAAGCCGCTGGTGGACTTCTACCAGAAGCTGTCGGCCGCCAACGCCGGCAAGCCCAAGTACGCCCACATCGAAGGCGTCGGCTCGGTCGAGTCGATCACCGCCAAGGTGCTGGCAGCCCTGAGCTGATCGCCCTCTGCGTTTTACAACGGCCCGCTTGCGGGCCGTTGTCGTTTATACTGCCGCTCTTTTCCCTTTCGCCTGGATACACGTTCGATGACCACCCTGCTGGCCCTGGATACCGCCACCGAAGCCTGTTCCGTCGCCCTGCTGCATGACGGCAAGGTGACCAGCCATTACGAGGTGATCCCGCGCCAGCACGCGCAGAAGCTGCTGCCGATGATCAAGCAGTTGCTCGCCGACTCCGGTGTCGCCCTGAGCGCAGTGGATGCCATCGCCTTTGGCCGTGGGCCTGGGGCCTTCACCGGTGTGCGCATCGCCATCGGTGTGGTCCAGGGGCTGGCATTCGCCCTCGAACGGCCGGTGCTGCCGGTGTCGAACCTCGCCGCCCTGGCCCAGGGGGCGCTGCGCCAGCATGGTGTGCAGCAGGTGGCCGCGGCCATCGATGCACGCATGGATGAAGTGTACTGGGGCTGCTACCAGGCGCACGATGGCGAAATGCGCCTGCTCGACCAGGAGCGGGTGATCGCCCCTGAGCGGGTCGTACTGCCCGAGGGTGGCCAGTGGTTCGGTGCGGGCACCGGCTGGGGCTATGGCGAGCGTCTGGGCGTTCAGGTCGAGCGCTGCGATGCCCAGGCCCTGCCGCATGCCCTGGATATCCTCAGCCTGGCCGGTCATGCCTGGGCGCGGGGCGAGGCGGTCGTCGCCGAACAGGCGCAACCGGTCTATCTGCGCGATAATGTCGCCACGCCCAAGGCGCGCTGAGTGCAGTTCGTCGGCTATTGCCGTTCGAGATAAAACCTTTTGCGCGATCTGTGGTCCAGTTATCACACGCGCATTGGTGATGGACGCCTGATGCTGCTAGATTGCCATCATTGCTCCCGAGTGCACCCCTCATGCGCATCGACGGTTTCTCCTCACAGTCCTACCCGGTCAAGCGCGCACCGCGCAAAGCATCGGTGCGCGACGAGAGCATCGACGATGCGCAGGTCATCGAGGACGTCGAAGACCACGAAGCCGAGCAGATCGCCCGCGCCAACCGCCGCAGCGCTGGCCTGCCAGCGCGCCAGCAGGACATGGTGTTCCCCCGCGCCCGCGACAGACGCACCGCCACCGCGTTGGCCAGCTACCTCAGCACCGCGGGTTTCACCGACTGGGAGATGGAAGTGCTGGGGTTGGACCTGTACATTTGATGGATGAATCCATCGCCTCTGCCTTATCACCTCGGTTGTCCGTCCTGGAGCGAGAACGCCTGGCGCGACTACCTCTATCCCGCCGACGCTCGCCCTGCTGAGTACCTTGGCCTGTACAGCCAGGTGTTCAATGCGGTCGAGGGCAACACCACCTTCTACGCCCGTCCTGCGCCTGCCACGGTGGAGCGCTGGGCCCAGGTCATGCCCCGGCAGTTTCGCTTCACTGCGAAGTTTCCCGGTGACGTCAGCCATGCTGGCGACCTGCGTGATCAGCTCGAATCCGCGCTGGACTTCACCCGCCTGCTGGCGCCGCTGGGCGAGCGAGTATCTCCCTATTGGCTGCAGCTACCGGCGCTGTTCGGCCCGGCGCGATTGGCGGAACTGAGTCACTTCCTCGACGAGATCGGTGTGCCGGTGGCCGTCGAGGTGCGCAACGATGCCTTCTTCGCCCGTGGCGATGAGGAGCGTCTGCTCAACCGGCTGTTGCATGAGCGCGGTGTGGAGCGAATCTGCCTGGATCCGCGGGCGCTGTTCAGTTGCACGTCGCGCGACCCAGCGGTGCTACACGCGCAGGCCAAGAAGCCCAAGGTGCCACCGCGTCCGGCCGCCTTCAGCCAGCACCCGCAGGTGCGCTTCATCGGTCATCCGGAGTTGGCCGCCAACGAAAGTTTTCTCACACCCTGGGTGGACAAGATTGCTGGCTGGATCGAAGAGGGGCGTTGCCCGTACATTTTCCTGCATACCTCCGACAACCGCCTGGCTGCTGCGCTGGCCCAGCATTTTCACCAACGCCTCATGGTGCGGTTGCCGGGCCTGGCGGCCTTGCCGGAATTGCCGCGTGCACCTGAGGTCGAACAGCTGGGACTACTCTGATCCCCAGACCCTGCCGGAGACCTGATCATGGATGTGCAAACCCTGCGAGCCGAAGCCTTCAAGAAGTTGCACGAGCGTGATGGCGCCTTCGTCATTCCCAACCCGTGGGATGCCGGGTCCGCCAAGCTGCTGGCGGCGCTGGGCTTCGAAGCTCTGGCCACCACAAGCGCAGGATTGGCCTTCAGTCTGGGCCGACCTGACGCCGAGGGTGCACTGAGCCTCGACGATACCCTGGCCAATGCCCAGGCCATCGTCGATGCCACACCCCTGCCGGTGGCCGCAGACTTGGAGAACGGTTTCGGCGACCTGCCCGAAGACTGCGCGCAGACCATCCTGCGCGCGGCCGAGGCTGGGTTGGTGGGCGGCTCGATCGAGGACGCCACCGGTCGCAGCGACGCCCCCATCCACGATCTTGGCCTGGCCGTCGAGCGTGTCCGCGCCGCAGTTCAGGCGGCCCGCAGCCTGCCATTTCCTTTCACCCTGTGCGCCCGTGCGGAAAACCTCCTGCACGGGCGCCTGGACCTGGATGACACCATCAAACGCCTGCAGGCGTTCGCCGAGGCGGGCGCCGATGTGCTCTACGCCCCAGGCCTGCGCAGTGTCGACGAGATTCGTGCAGTGGTGCAGGCGGTGGCGCCCAAACCGGTCAATGTGCTGCTGGGCATGGCGGGTGTGCCGCTGTGCGTGAATCAGTTGCAGGACCTGGGCGTGCGCCGGATCAGCGTCGGCTCGTCGCTGGCGCGTGCGGCACTGGGCGCGTTCCAGCGTGCGGCGCTGGAGATTCGGGATCAGGGCACCTTCAGCTATGGCGAACAGGCGATGCCGTTCGCCCAGCTCAACGACCTGTTCCGACGCTGACAGGCCATGCGCGTGCTGGCGACGGTGCTGGGCGGGCTGATGGCCGCAGGCGCGCTTGCCTGGTATCTGGGCTGGCGTCCACCGGCGGCTTGGAATCCCTGGGCGGCGCTCGATGTGCGTCAGCCGCCGAACCTGCTGACGGCCTACAAGCTGTCACGTCTGCGTGACGACCCGGCTTTGTGTCGACAAGCGCTGCAAACGTCTGCGCTGCGTTATCGAGAACAGGCCGACAGCCCGGAAACGGCGCGTTGCCCGTTACGCAATGTGTGGCGTATCGAAGGTGGCGAGGCGCGCCTGAGCAGCAGCTTTCTCGCCAGTTGTCCGCTGGCGGTGGCCTATGCGCTGTTCGAGACCCACGGCTTGCAGCCTGCGGCGCAGCGTGTGTTCGGCCAGTCGGTGGCACAGGTGGATCACCTGGGCAGCTTTGCCTGTCGCAATATCTATCATCGCGAGCAGGGGCGGCTCAGCCAGCACGCCACGGCCAATGCCCTGGACATCAGTGGCTTTCGCTTGAAGGATGGCCAGCGCATCGTACTGGCGCGAGACTGGCAGGCGGGGGGAGCGAAGGCGCAATTCCTGCGCGAAGTGCGCGATGCGGCCTGCGAGAGCTTCAGTACGGTGCTGGGGCCTGACTACAACGCTGCCCACGCGAATCACTTTCATCTGGACGCGGGGCTTTGGCAGGTCTGCCGCTGACTCAGGCGTGTACGCGCACGTTGTTCAGCACCACAGGGCGGGCCCAGTGGGTATCGAATTCCAGGTCGTTTTGCTGTTTGGCGAGGGTCGCGTCGTCGAAGGGTTCCGGAGCCGGTTCGAGCAGGTACTTCTCCAGTTCGGCGATCGGCAGGTGCAGCGGACGCGGCGAAGGCGCCGGGCCCGGCTCGGGCGAGGGATGGCCCTGATTCATCACCAGCGGGCGCAGCCAGCTGCCATTGAGGTCGAGCTGGCGCTGCTGCTCGATCAGTTCGCTGGCGCTGAAGGGTTCGGGCGCCGGCTCCAGCAGGTTGGCTTCCAGTTCTGCCTTGGGCAGGAACAGCGGCTCGGGCGGACGCACCTCGGTATCCTGAACCGGCAGCGCGCGCTGAATCTCGATCAATGCCAGCGCCTTGGCGCCGCCCAGTGGCTCGCCGCTGTCCTTGTCGTACTGGCGGGTCAAGGCCTGGCTGAAGCTGTCCTGCTCTTCTGCGGACTGCTCGGCCATCGCGCGGGCGAAGAAGTCCTGCCACAGGTGGCTGACGCCGCCCAGTGCCTGGGTATTCTGGCGACCGTAGTTGCCGACTGGCGACAGGTAGGTCAAACCGATGGGAAGAGTATCTGACATGGCAGTCGCGCGCGTTGTGCTCTGGCAGAATAACGGACAGAGCTTTTATCGGCCGTGGCCGGGGTTTCATTAATTTTTTCGAGTGCGGGATCGGATGGCAGAGCAAGAGCAGGGCACAGGTATCAGGGTCGAGGCGCTGTCGGCGCCGTTCCAGGCGCAGGCGCAGGATTGGGCGCAGCGTCTGGGCCTGCCGCAGGAGGATGACTCGGCGCAGTTCGCCGTGCAGATCGGCGCTGATGGTCTGCAGATCCAGCAATTGGGGCCGCAGGCCCCCGGTCCGGTGCGGGTGGATTTCGTCGAAGGGCAGGCGGCGCATCGACGCCTGTTCGGCGGCGGCAATGGGCAGATGATCGCAAAGGCGGTCGGTATCGCCCAAGGCGTTAGGCCTCAGGTGCTGGATGCCACCGCGGGGTTGGGCAAGGATGCTTTCGTGCTGGCGAGCCTGGGCTGCCAGATGACCCTGATCGAACGCCAGCCGCTGATTGCTGCGTTGCTCGAGGATGGCCTGGCGCGTGGGCGCCTGGATGCTGAAGTGGCGCCGATCGTCGAGCGCATGCGCTTGCTGACGGGCAATGCCATCGAGCGCATGCGCGATTGGCAGGGCGAGGCGCCGCAGGTGATCTACCTCGACCCGATGTTCCCGCACCGTGACAAGAGCGCACTGGTGAAGAAGGAAATGCGGGTGTTCCGCCCGCTGGTGGGCGACGATCTGGATGCTCCGGCATTGCTGGAGGCCGCGCTGGCGCTGGCCAGCCACCGGGTCGTGGTCAAGCGCCCACGCAAGGCACCGATCATCGACGGGCCAAAGCCGAGCCATAGCCTGGAGGGCAAGTCCAGTCGCTACGATATCTACCCGAAGAAGGCGTTGAAGGCTTAGGGTAAGCGGGCGCCGAATCGCCGCGAACACCGGCAAAGCCGGTGCCATGCATCGCGGTGTACTTTTCGCGGGCAAGCCCGCTCCTACAGGTGGCTGCTATACGCCCGCATGAACACCCCGACCACTTCGCGCACATGCTGCTCGGCTTCCTCTCCGGCCAGCGGCGGTGCGCAACCGAGCAACAGCCGGTAATCGGCGGCGCCCTTGATCAGGCAGAAGAAATGCTCGGCCGCGCGCAACGGATTCTCCATCCGCAGCAACCCGCGTGCATCGACGCAGCGCAGCAGCGCCTCCATTTCGGCCAGCACCCGCTTGGGCCCCACCTCGTAGAAGAACTGCCCAAGCCCCGGGTCCTGGCTCCCCAAAGCCATGATCAGGCGCGTCAGCTTGACCGACTCGTCGCTGCTGATCAGCGCCTGGAAGCCCCGGGCAATTTTGAGCAGCACGTCTTCGATCGGCACGCCCTCGGGCAGCTCGAAGATCAGGTCGGGCAGTTGCGTCTGGCAGGTGGCCATGACCGCCGAGCCGAACAGGGTCTGCTTGTCGTTGAAGTGGCTGTAGACCGTGAGTTTTGAAACACCTGCCGCCGCAGCGACCGCATCCATGCTGGTGTTGGCGTAGCCAAGGCTGAGGAACAGCGACTTGGCGGCTTCGAGGATGGCCTCGCGCTTGGCGAGATCCTTGGGCCGGCCAGGGCCTGTGGGTGCGTCGATGGGCATTGGAGTCCGTGTCTGTCTGATGAAGCGCTCATATTACCGAGTCGCGCGGCTCGCGGCTGCTACGCACGTCGCGGGATAAATACATTTTTTCTGTCTGGCACCCGCTTCCCGGCGTCGGTTCCCTGACTTAATATACCCGCCAGTATAATTATTCGATGCGTCCTCTGCGAAAGGTTATTCATCATGTTGCGTCGTGCGTCGCCCCTCGTCCTGCCCCTTGCCTGCGTCTTGCTGCTCACTGCCTGTGGCCAGGAGGCCGCGGCACCTGCGGCCCCGCGTCCGGCACTGGTGATCCAGCCCCAGCCCACCGGCGCTTCGGCCAACAGCTATCCGGGCGAAGTACGCGCCAGGTTCGAGCCGGAGCTGGCGTTTCGTATCGGCGGCAAGGTCAGCAAGCGCCTGGTCGAGGAAGGGCAGCGGGTCAGGGCCGACCAGCCACTGGCCGAGCTCGATCCGCAGGACGTGCGCCTGCAGTTGGAGGCCAACCGCGCGCAGATGGCCGCCGCCGAGGCGAACCTGTCGCTGGTGCGTGCCGAACGCGACCGTTACCAGAAGCTGCTTGACCGCCAGATGGTCAGCCATTCCCAGTTCGACAATGCCGAGAACCTCTACCGTGCGGGTCTTGCCCGCCTCAAGCAGGCCAAGGCGCAATTCGACGTGGCCGGCAACCAGGCGGAATACGCTGTGCTGCGGGCGCCGCAGAACGGTGTGATCGCCAAGCGCCAGGTCGAAGTGGGCCAGGTGGTTGCGGCTGGGCAGACAGTATTCACCCTGGCAGCCGATGGCGAACGTGAGGTGGCCATCGGCCTGCCCGAGCAACAGTTTGCCCGCTTCACGGTGGGGCAGGCGGTAACTGTCGAACTCTGGTCGCACCCCGAGCAGCGCTTCGAGGGGCGTATCCGCGAGCTGTCGCCGGCCGCGGATCCACGTTCGCGCACCTTCGCTGCGCGAATTGCCTTCACATCGACGCAAGCCCCGGCAGAGCTGGGCCAGAGCGCCAGGGTGTACATCGCCCATGCCGAACGCTCGCCGCTGTCGGTGCCGCTGTCGGCGGTGACTGCCGAGCAGGGCCAGGCCTATGTCTGGCGAGTGGGCAAGGACAATCGGCTGGAGCGTGCGCCTGTTCGTCTCGGCCCCTACGGTGCCGACAGCGTGCCGGTGCTCGAAGGGCTGGGCGTCAACGACTGGGTGGTCGCCGCAGGTGGCCACGTGCTGCGCGAAGGCCAGGAGGTACGGCCGGTCGATCGCAGCAACCGTGTGGTGAACCTGGCGAGCAAGGAGTAAGTCCCGATGGGGTTCAACCTTTCCGCCTGGGCGCTGCGCAATCGCCAGATCGTACTGTTCCTGATGATCCTGTTGGCGGCCATTGGCGCTATGTCCTACACCAAGCTGGGACAGAGTGAAGATCCACCCTTTACCTTCAAGGCCATGGTCGTGCGTACGTTGTGGCCTGGTGCCACCGCTGAAGAGGTGTCGCGACAGGTCACCGAGCGCATCGAAAAGAAGCTGATGGAGACCGGCGAGTACGACAAGATCGTCTCGTTCTCCCGTCCGGGTGAGTCCCAGGTCACGTTCATGGCTCGCGACTCGATGCATTCGGACGAAATTCCCGAGCTGTGGTACCAGATCCGCAAGAAGGTCGCGGATATTCGTCACACCTTGCCGCCTGAGGTGCAGGGGCCGTTCTTCAACGATGAGTTCGGCACCACGTTCGGCAATATCTACGCCCTGAGCGGGGCAGGCTTCGACTATGCAGTGCTCAAGGATTATGCCGACCGCATCCAGATCCAGCTGCAGCGGGTCAAGGATGTGGGCAAGGTCGAGCTGATCGGCTTGCAGGACGAGAAGATCTGGATCGAGCTGTCCAACACCAAGCTGGCGACCCTGGGGGTGCCGCTGGCCGCGGTGCAGCAGGCGTTGCGCGAGCAGAATGCGGTGAGCACCGCAGGCTTCTTCGAAACGCCCAGCGAGCGCCTGCAACTGCGGGTCAGCGGGCGCTTCGACAGCGTCGAGCAGATTCGCCAGTTCCCTATCCGCGTGGGCGATCGTACCTTCCGCATCGGCGATGTTGCCGAGGTCCATCGCGGCTTCAACGACCCACCTGCGCCGCGCATGCGCTTCATGGGCGAGGATGCCATCGGCCTTGCTGTGTCGATGAAGGACGGCGGTGACATCCTGGTACTGGGCAAAGCGCTGGAAGCCGAGTTCGCCCGGCTCGCGCACGACCTGCCGGCGGGCATGGAGCTGCGCAAGGTGTCCGACCAGCCGGCAGCGGTCAAGGCCGGGGTCGGCGAGTTCATCCAGGTGCTGGTCGAGGCACTGGTCATCGTGTTGCTGGTGAGCTTCTTCTCGCTGGGGGTGCGCACGGGGCTGGTGGTGGCCCTGGCGATCCCGCTGGTGCTGGCCATGACCTTCGCTGCCATGCACTACTTCGGCATCGGCCTGCACAAGATTTCGCTGGGGGCGCTGGTACTGGCCCTGGGGCTGCTGGTGGACGATGCGATCATTGCCGTGGAGATGATGGCGATCAAGATGGAGCAGGGCTACGACCGGCTCAAGGCGGCAAGCTATGCCTGGTCGAGTACCGCCTTCCCGATGCTGACCGGAACACTGATCACCGCCGCAGGCTTTCTGCCGATCGCCACGGCCGCGTCGAGCACCGGCGAATACACCCGTTCGATCTTCCAGGTGGTGACCATCGCGTTGCTGACCTCGTGGGTCGCGGCGGTACTGTTCGTCCCCTATCTGGGCGACCGCCTGCTGCCGGACCTGGCCAAGCGCCATGCGGCGCGTCACGGCAATGGCGAGCATACGCCCGACCCTTATGCCACGCCGTTCTACCAACGTGTGCGCAAGGTGGTGGAGTGGTGCGTGCGTCGTCGCAAGACGGTGATCGTGCTGACCATTGCCGCCTTCGTCGGCAGCATCGTGCTGTTCCGCTTCGTGCCCCAGCAGTTCTTCCCGGCATCGGCGCGGCCTGAGCTGATGATCGACCTGAAGCTGGCCGAAGGTGCTTCGCTGGCCAACACCGCCGAGCAGGTCAAGCGCCTGGAGGCGCTGCTCAAGCAGCAGGATGGTATCGAGAACTACGTGGCCTACGTCGGCACCGGTTCACCGCGTTATTACCTGCCGCTGGACCAGCAACTGCCGGCAGCGAGCTTCGCCCAGTTCGTGGTGCTGGCCAAGTCGCTCAAGGACCGCGAAGCCCTGCGCAGCTGGGCCATTACCACCCTTGACCAGGAATTCCCGCAATTGCGCTCGCGGGTCACGCGCCTTGAGAACGGCCCGCCCGTGGGTTACCCGGTGCAGTTCCGGGTCACCGGCGAACACATCGAGAAAGTGCGCGCCCTGGCCCGAGAGGTGGCGG
The DNA here is from genome assembly GCF_014268955.1 of Pseudomonas sp. RW3S2. Taxonomy (NCBI): domain Bacteria; kingdom Pseudomonadati; phylum Pseudomonadota; class Gammaproteobacteria; order Pseudomonadales; family Pseudomonadaceae; genus Pseudomonas; species Pseudomonas sp. RW3S2. Next base: position 121,876 of record NZ_JABWRM010000008.1, read on the forward strand.
TCAAGGTGCGCGAGAACCCGCACGTGGTCAACGTGCACCTGGACTGGGAGGAACCGAGCAAGGCGGTGTTCCTGGCAATCGACCAGGACCGCGCCCGCGCGCTCGGCGTGAGTACCGCGCAGCTGTCGAGCTTCCTGCAAAGCTCGTTGACGGGCACCACGGTCAGCCAGTACCGCGAGGACAACGAACTGATCGAAATTCTCTTGCGCGGCACTCGCGAGGAGCGCAGCGACATTGGCGGCCTGGGCAGTCTGGCGCTGCCGACCGACAACGGCCAGAGCGTGGCGTTGTCACAGGTGGCGACGCTGGAGTACGGCTTCGAGGAGGGTGTCATCTGGCACCGCAATCGCCTGCCGACGGTGACCGTGCGTGCCGACATCTACGACAAGGAACAGCCGGACAGCCTGGTCAGGCAGATCCTGCCGACCCTGCAGCAGGTGCGCGAGCAATTGCCCGACGGTTACCTGCTTGAGGTCGGCGGCACGGTGGAGGATGCCCAGCGCGGCCAGCGCTCGGTGAACGCCGGCATGCCGTTGTTCATCGTGGTGGTGCTGAGCCTGCTGATGATCCAGCTGCGCAGTTTCTCGCGCACGGTGATGGTGTTCCTCACCGCACCGTTGGGGCTGATTGGTGTGACCTTGTTCCTGCTGGTGTTCCGCCAGCCGTTCGGCTTCGTGGCGATGCTCGGCACCATCGCGCTGGCAGGGATGATCATGCGTAACTCGGTGATCCTGGTGGACCAGATCGAGCAGGACATCGCCGCTGGGCTGGACCGCTGGCAGGCGATCATCGAGGCTACGGTGCGGCGCTTCCGGCCCATCGTGCTGACGGCATTGGCCGCGGTGCTGGCGATGATTCCACTGTCGCGCAGCGTGTTCTACGGGCCGATGGCAGTGGCGATCATGGGGGGCTTGATCGTGGCGACGGCCTTGACGCTGCTGTTCCTGCCGGCGCTGTATGCGGCCTGGTTCAGGGTGAAGAAGAGCGCCTGAGGTCGACCGTCAGACCGCCGCGATTTCCTCGGCGGTCAGGGCCCTGAACGCGCCTGGCGTCAGGGCCGGGTCCAGGCTGATGGGCCCCATGCTTTCGCGGTGCAGGCCGATCACCTTGTTGTCGAAGTGGCCGAACATGCGCTTGACCTGGTGATAGCGCCCTTCGACGATCGCCAGTCGCGCGCTGCGCGGGCCAAGAATGTCGAGTTGGGCGGGCAGGGTGGTGAGGTCTTCGAAGGCGAAGTAGAAGCCTTCGCGGAACTTTTCGATGTAGTGCGCGCCGATTTCGTCCTCGGTCTCGACCTGATAGACCTTCGCCTGCTTGGTGCGCGGTTGGGTCAGGCGGCGTGACCATTGGCCGTCATTGGTCAGGATCATCAGCCCGGTGGTGTTGTAGTCCAGGCGCCCGGCGATGTGCAGGTCGTCACGCAGGTCGGCCGGCAGCAGGTCGAGTACGGTGGGGTGCTGCGGGTCGCGGGTGGCGCTGACGCACCCCGCGGGCTTGTACAACATCAGGTAGCGTGCCGGGCGCCCGGCCTGCAGCAACTGCTCATCGACCTCGACCCGGCTGAATTCACGCACCTCGTGTCGCGGATCTATCACCGGCTGTGCGTCGACCCGCACACGGCGCTGCACCAGCAGCAAGCGCACCTGCTGGCGGTTGTACTGGGGGAAGTTGGCGAGAAATCGATCGAGGCGCATCGTAGCAATCTTAAAGAGGCTGCCGCTGGTCGGCTGCCTTGAGCTGTTCGTCGACTGCTGCGCAGCGAGGGCACAGGCAGGCCTTGTTGCGCAGTTCGTCGGGAAGCGCTTCGAGCACAGCGGCATCGATGCTGACGCTGAAACACCAGCAGGCCTGGGTGGCACTGCGCGGGTCGGCCAGGGCGCACTGGTTGGCGGCGCCGCAGGCGGGGCAGCGCTGGCTGTCGTTCATGGTGGCTTCCGGGTATTCGCGGTATGTCTGCTCCGAGGCGCGCAGTATATCCGTTGGAGGCTTTTGTCGCGCCTCTGTCTATTTGTATTTCCGGATCGTTCTGTCTGTTTCAATTTGTTGCGCAAATGGCACCGGACCTTGGGCGCACTGTCTTACTCAGTGTCGATCAACGTGTTGCGATCGACGTCCGCCAGCGCCGCTGTGCCGGGCAATCCAGCGGTCCAGGAGGCCGCCATGTACCCTCGAATCCTGTTGGTCGTTCTGCTTGGCCTGATGACCAGTGCCTGTGCCCCTTACTACGGGGGCGGGGGCTATTACCGCAGCGAGTACTACACCGCTGACCGCTACGCCTACCCGGGTTACTACTACCGTCAGGACCGTTACTACGTCGCGCCGCAGCCTCGGTATTACTACCAGACGGCACCGCGTTACTACCGTCCGGCGCCGGCACCTTACTACCGGCCCTACACGCCACCGGTGGTGAACCAGTGGCATGGCAATCCGCGTCATGACTACGGCAACCGCCAGCGCTACGACTACGGGCGTGACCGCGATCGCCAGGACTACCGTGGCGGCGGGCGGGATGATCGCTGGCATTCCAATGGGCAACGCGATCGGGGGCGTGGGGATCGCAACTGGCAGCGATAGGGTCAGCCCAGATCCGCCAGCGGGTGTCGCCCCTCCCAGACTTTGACGAAGTGCGCTTCGACCACCGCTGCTGGCACCTTGCCGATATCCGGCCAGTGCCAGTGCGGTTGGTTGTCTTTGTCGAGCAAGCGAGCGCGCACCCCTTCGCTGAATTCCGGATGCCGACAGCAGTTCAGGCTCATGGCGTATTCCATCTGGAACACCTGGGCCAGCGACAGGTGACGGGCGCGCTGAAGCTGTTCCCAGACCAGATGACCGGTAAGCGGGCAGCCTTCATGCAAGCGCTCGCCCGCCTTGGCCAGCAGTGGATCGGTGTGGTGTCTCAAGCCGCACACGGCCCGCCAGGCGGCTACCGGGTCAGCGACATCGAGCAATGCGTCGATCACGGCGCGGCGAGGCAGCCACTGCGCTTCGGGAAGCTCGGCCCAGGCGCGATGCTGCTCGGCCTTGAGCAGGCTGTTCAGTTGCAAGGCGGTCTGTTCCTGCCAGTTCAGTTGCAGCAGTTCTTTGATCAGCGAAGCCTGCTGCTGCTCGCCGAGGAAACGGTCGGCCAGCCCCAGATCAAGGGCGTCACGGGCATTGATCGGCGCGCCGGTCAGCCCCAGGAACAGCCCAAGCTTGCCCGGCAGGCGGCTGAGGAACCAACTGGCACCGACATCTGGATACAGGCCAATGCTCACTTCCGGCATCGCCAGCCGGCTGCTGGGGGTGACGATACGCACATTGGCGCCCTGCAGCAGGCCCATGCCGCCGCCCAGCACATGACCGTGGCCCCAGCACAATAGCGGCTTGGGGTAGGTGTGCAGCAGATAGTCGAGGCGATATTCGGCGGCGAAGAAGGTTGCTGCCAGCGGTGGCACGCTGCCGGGATGCTCGCGACAGGCCTGCACCAGCGCGCGCACATCGCCGCCTGCGCAGAAGGCCTTTTCGCCGTTGCCGCGCAGCAGCACGCAGACGACGCCCGGATCGCGCGCCCATTCGCGCAGGTGCGAATCGAGCATCTCGATCATCGGCAGGGTCAGGGCGTTCAGGGTCTTGGCGGCATCCAGGGTGGCGATGCCGATACGGGCGCCATCGGCGCCGGTGAGTACCTCGCAATGAATGGACATGGACAACCTCGCGCAAGTCGTCGCACAAGTATGGCTTGCCTGACCGATCGTGCCTGTCACCGGTCGGAGCGATTGACAAGCGGGGGCGGCTTTCCTAGTGTCGCGCCCACTCTGATTCAGGATTGCTCCATGACCGACGACGATCGCATCAAGCTCGAACCCAGCTGGAAGGCCGCGCTGCGCGCCGAGTTCGACCAGCCCTACATGCACCAGCTGCGCGAGTTCCTGCGCCAGGAGCATGCCGCCGGCAAGGAGATCTATCCACCTGGGCCGCTGATCTTCAATGCCCTCAACACCACGCCGCTGGACAAGGTGAAGGTGGTGATCCTCGGCCAGGACCCTTACCACGGCCCGGGCCAGGCCCATGGCCTGTGCTTCTCGGTGCAGCCGGGGGTGCCGACGCCGCCTTCGCTGGTGAACATCTACAAGGAGCTGCAGCGCGACCTGAACCTGCCGATCCCCAATCATGGCTACCTGCAGAGCTGGGCCGAGCAGGGGGTGTTGCTGCTCAATACCACCATGACTGTCGAGCGCGCCAATGCTGCGTCGCATGCCAAGAAGGGTTGGGAGTTCTTCACCGACCGCATCATCCAGCTGGTCAGCGAGCAGTGCGAGAACGTGGTGTTCCTGCTGTGGGGATCGCATGCGCAGAGCAAGCAGAAGCTGATCGACGGGACCAAGCATCTGGTGCTCAAGTCGGTGCATCCGTCACCGTTGTCGGCGTATCGCGGTTTTTTGGGCTGCGGGCATTTCAGCCGGACCAACAGCTTCCTGCAGCAGCGCGGATTGGAGCCCATCAATTGGGCGGTGCCGCCTTTGTAAGGGCTTGCGGTCGGGTTGGCCTCTTCGCGGGCAAGCCCGCTCTCAGCCAGTGGGGGCGGCGGTTCGGCGCTCCGACTTGCCCGCGAAGAGGTCGACCGGTCAATCGTCCTGGCGTATCCAATACCTGAACATCGGTTCTGCCAGGAACAGCACGAACAGCAAGCGCATCACCTGCAGCGCCGTCACCAACGGCACCGACAGTTGCAGGGTCTCCGCCGTCAGGCTCATCTCGGCGATCCCGCCCGGCATCATCCCCAATGTCAGCGAACGCAGGTCCAGGTGGCTGAACAGGCTCAGCCCCCAGGCCGCGCCGCCTGCGATCAGCATGCACAGGGCCGTCGCCACCAGGGTGCGCCCCAGGAAGGCCGGCGCACGGCGGAAGAACGCGCGGTTGAAGTGGCAGGCCAGGCCGCTGCCGATCAGCCACTGGCCGATCTGGCTGGCGCCGTTGGGCAGGCCGATCTGCAGGTTGTTGGCCAGGCTGATGCTGGCAGCCACCAGCAGTGGCCCGAACAACCAGGGATTGGGCTGGCGCAGGCGCTGCCAGAGCAGCGCCACGCCAATGCTCAGCGGCGCGATCAGCGCCAGCCAACCCCAACTGACGCTGCCGGCATGGTTCAGCGCCACGCCATCGCCCAGCAGCAGCTTGAACAGCGCCGGTACGCACAGCACCACCGCCAGTACGCGCAGGCTCTGCGCCGCCGCCACTTGGCTGAGCACCGCACCATTGCGCGCGCCCAGGTTGACCATCTCGCCCGAGCCGCCGGGCATGCTGGCAAAGAATGCCGTGGCACGGTCCTCGCCGGACCGGCGCAGCAGCCACACGCCGACGCCGCTGGAGACCGTGGTCAGCAGTGCGCCGAAGAAGATCAAGCCGAAATGGCTGGCAACCTGTTCGATCACTTCTGGGGTGAAGTGCAGGCCGATACCGATACCGATCACCCACTGCCCGCATTTACGGCCGTTGGGGATTTCCGACAGTTGCCAGGGGGTGAGGCAGCGCACCGCAATGATCGCCAGCAGCGAGCCGACCATCCACGGCAAAGGCCAGCCGACCTTGCTGGCGATGAAACCGCCAGCAAGTCCGACCAGCCCGGTGGCCCAGAACAGCGGCAACGACCGATCAGGCATCGGCCATGGCCCGGCGCTGCAGGCTGCGGCGGCGCCAGATGCGCAGCAGCGGCAGGGCCAGCATGCAGACCACCAGTGCCCATACGCTCATGCTGATCGGGCTGGACCAGAGGATGCCCAGCTCGCCGTTGGAGATCGACAGCGCACGGCGCAGGTTCTGCTCCATCAGCCCGCCGAGGATGAAGCCCAGCAGGATCGGCGACAGCGGGAAGTCCAGCTTGCGCAGGATATAGCCCATGATGCCGATGCCGACCATCAGGAACAGGTCGAAGGTGGTGGCGTGCACGGCGTAGACGCCGATCGCGGTGATGATCGCGATCACCGGCACCAGCGCCCAGTTCGGTACGGCAAGGATGCGGGTGAAGATGCGGATCATCGGGATGTTCAGGATCACCAGCATGATGTTGGCGATGAACAGCGAGGCGATCAGGCCCCACACGATGTCAGGCTGCTGTTCGAACAGCAGTGGGCCGGGGGTGATGTTGTACAGGGTCAGTGCACCGATCATCACGGCGGTGGTGCCCGAACCTGGTACGCCCAGGGTCAGCATTGGCACCAGGGCGCCGCAGCAGGATGCACCGATGGCGGTTTCCGGGGCGGCGAGGCCACGGGCGTCGCCCTTGCCGAACTTGCCGCTGGCACCGGCGATACGCTTCTCGGTCATGTACGCCACGGCGCTGGCCAGGGTGGCACCGGCACCGGGCAGCACGCCCATGAAGAAGCCGAGCAGGCCGCAGCGAATGTTGACGACGAAGACCGAGGCGGCTTCCTTGAGGTTGAACAGCATGCGCCCGGTGGCCTTGACCGCCTGGTGGCCATGGTGGGTCTTCTCCAGCAGCAGGAGAATCTCGCTGATGGAGAACAGGCCCAGTACCAGCACGACGAACTGGATACCGTCGGCCAGGTGAACGCTGTCACCGGTGAAGCGGTACACGCCGCTGTTGGCGTCGATGCCCACGGCCGACAGGAACAGGCCGATCAGTGCAGCGATGAAGGTCTTCAGTGGCTTGTCGCCGGCCATGCCGCCGAGGGCGACGATGGCGAACACCATCAACACGAAGTATTCCGCCGGTCCGAAGGCGATCGCCCATTTCGCCAGCAGCGGCGCGAACAGCACCATGCCGCAGGTGGCGATGAGGGCGCCGATGAACGAGCTCCAGGCCGACAGTGACAGGGCGACACCGGCCAGACCCTGGCGGGCCATGGGGTAGCCATCGAGGGTGGTCATCACGGTCGAGGCTTCGCCCGGGATGTTCAGCAGGATCGAACTGATCCGGCCGCCGTATTCGCAGCCCAGATACACCGCGGCCAGCAGGATCAGCGCCGACTCCGGCGGCAGACCGAGGGCGAAGGCGATGGGGATCAGCAGCGCCACGCCGTTGATCGGGCCCAGACCTGGCAACAGGCCGACCACGGTGCCGATCAGGGTGCCGCTCAGGGCGGTGACCAGGTTGTAGGGGCTCAGGGCGACGCCGAAGCCCTGGCCGAGGTAGCTCAAGGTATCCATGTGTCAGTTCTCCAGTACGTCGAGCAGGCCGAGGGGCAGGGGGACATCCATCACCCGGTCGAACAGCCAGTAGAGGAAGATGCTCATGCCCACCACCACGATCGCGCTGTGCAGCCAGCGGCCGCCATACAGGCGGGCCATGGGCAGGCCGGCGAGGACGGCGCTGAGGATGAAGCCCAGCGACTCGAAGGTGGCGGCGAAGACGATCAGCAGGCCGACGCAGGCGGCGATCTTGGTGAGGGTCTCGCGGTCCAGGGGGACTTCGTCGTCCTTGTGCACGATGGGCGTCGGACGAATCGCCAGATACAAGAGGCCCAGGCTCATCAGGCCGAGCATCAGCAGCGGGTAGGCACGCGGGCCCACCGGCTCATAGGAAAACGCCGCCTGGTACGGCCAGGCCATAACGGCCAGGGCGGCGCAGACCGCCAGCAGCACCAGGGCGAAGATGCGTTGCAGGATCATGAAGGAATCCTCGATAGAAGCGGCTTTCATGCTTCCTTCGTGGGGGCGGGCAAGCCCGCTCCCACAAGGGCCGAGATTACTGGATCAGGCCGAATTCCTTGGCCAGGGTCTTGTAGTCGGCGACCTGCTTCTTCACATAGCCATCGAGCTCTTCACCGGTCATGGCGAACGGGAACAGCTCGCGCTGGTCACGCAGCTTGGCGAAGTCTTCCGAGGCCAGCAGCTTGTCGAACGACGCTTTCCACCAGGCGTACTCTTCGTCGCTCACCTTCGGGCCGACGTAGAAGCCGCGCACCACCGGCCAGACGATGTCGTAGCCCTGCTCCTTGGCGGTCGGGATGTTCTTCATTTCAGGCTCGTCCAGGCGATTTTCCGAGAACACCGCGAGGATGCGCATGCTGCCGCTCTGGATGTGTGGCATGGAGTCGGAAATGTCGGTCGAACCCACCTGGATATGGCCGCCGAGCAGCGCGGTGGCGATTTCGCCGCCGCCTTCCAGGGCCACGTAGCGCAGGTCGCGCGGGTTGATGCCGGCAGCCTTGGCGATCAGCGCGGTCTGCATCCAGTCCTGGCTACCGACGGTGCCGCCGGAACCGATCACCACCTTGCTCGGGTCTTTCTTCAGTGCGGCAACCAGGTCATCGAGGGTCTTGTAGGGCGAGTCGCTTTTCACTGCGATGGCGCCATAGCTGGTGCCGACGGCGGCCAGCCATTTCACCGCGTTCTCGTCGAAGCGGCCGAACTTGCCCTGGGCCAGGTTCAGCAGCGAGCCGCTGGACCAGGCCACCAGCGTACCGCCATCGGCCGGACGCTGGGCTACCACGGCGTTGTAGGCCACCGCGCCGACACCGCCTGGCATGTAGGTGACGCGCATGGGTTTGCTGAGGATTTTCTCCTCGACCAGTGCGCTCTGCACCAGTTTGCAGGTCAGGTCAAAACCACCGCCGGGCGAGGCCGGGGCGATGCATTCGGGGCGTTTCGGTTCGGCGGCCAGGGCGTTGCCGGCCAGCAGCAGGCAGCCGGTGGCCAGGACGAGTCGGCGCAGTGAAAGGTTCATCGTCTATCTCCGTGAGTGTTGTTGTTATGGGTTACCACAGGGCCACGCTGTAGCTGACCAGCAGGCGTACTTCATCGGCGTCGCGGGCGAAGTTGGAGCGGAAGGTAGCGTTGCGCAGGCGCACCGCGACGTTCTTCAGCGGACCGCTCTGCACCACATACTTGAACTCGGTGTTGCGTTCCCATTCCTTGCCCTCGCTGCCATCGGCGCGGCTGACGTTGTCGCCGTTGATGTAGCGGGTCATGAAGGTCAGGCCAGGAATGCCCAGGGAAGCGAAGTTGTAGTCGTAGCGTACTTGCCAGGAGCGTTCGTCGGCGCCGGCGAAGTCGTTGATCTGGACGAAGTTGACCAGGTACGGGTCGGCGCCGTCGACATAGGGGAAGGCGCTGTCGCCGGACAGGTGCTGGTAGGCGGCGCTGAACTTGTGGCCGCTGAGCGCGTAGCTGAGCATGCCGTTGACCGTGGTGTTGTCGATCTTGCCGGCCAGGGCCTTGCCCTGTTCGTCACTCTTCGAGAGGCGCAGGTCGGCGCCGAAGGTGCCCGGCCCCCAGGGCTGTGTGGCGACCATGCCGACGAAGTGCTGGCGGTAGATGTCATCGAGCTGGGCGAAGTGGTAGCTGCCGGTGATGCGGTCGGTGAACTTGTAGTCCAGGCCACCCAGGTCGAAGTGGTCGGCGCGGAACGTACCACCGAAGCGGCCGTTCTTGTTGTTCAGCGCCAGGTCTTCCCAGTTGGTGTCGTCACGGTCCTTGGCCTTTTCAAGGCGCCCGCCAGTGAAGGTCAGGTTCTTGATCTCGCGGGAGGTGAGCAGGCCGCCTTCGAAGGTCTGCGGCAGGATGCGCCCATCGTTGGGCTGCAGCGTCGGCAGTTCCGGGATCAGGGTGCCGACTTTCAACTCGGTCTGGGAGATCTTGACCTTGCCGGTCAGGCCGAGCTTGGAGTACTCGTTGGCCGCCTTGCCGTCGTCATGGGTCGGCAGCAGGCCGGTGCCTGTGCGGTCCTTGCTGGAGTCGAGCTTGATGCCGAGCATGCCCAGGGCGTCGAGGCCGAAGCCCACGGTGCCGTCGGTATAGCCGGATTCGAAATTGAGCATGAAGCCCTGGGCCCATTCGTCGCGTTTGGATTGTTGCGCGCTGGTGCCATCGCGGAAGTCGCGATTGAAGTACATGTTTCGGGTTTCGAAGGTGGCCGTACTGTCTTCGAAGAAGGCGGCCTGGCTCATCGGAGCAATGCCGGCAAGGGCAATGGCGCTGGCGAGCGTGGAAGGGCGGGCGGAAAGGGACCGGCTGGGCTGCATTGACAGCATCGTCGTCTGACTCCGTTTTATTGTTCTTATTCGTTGCACCTTGCTGGTGCTTTTTTCGGCGCGTGGAGCGACCGTGGTGCGATGCTAGGTGGCGAACCTTTCGCTAACCTTTCAGCGCGAAAGGTTTGTCACAAGGGCTTCACAGTGCCGGCGAGGGCGTTACACTCCGCGCCACCGCCCAACCCGAGCAGGGAGAATCCGATGCGTGTGTTGCTGGTCGAAGACCATCTGCCGTTGGCTGAAAGCGTGGCCCAGGCCCTCAAGAGCCAGGGCTTGACCGTGGATGTGCTGCATGACGGCGTGGCCGCCGACCTGGCCCTGGCCAGCGAGGACTATGCTGTCGCCGTGCTGGATGTCGGCCTGCCGCGCATGGACGGTTTCGAAGTGCTGGCGCGCCTGCGCTCGCGGGGCAAGACCCTGCCGGTGCTGATGCTCACCGCGCGCAGCGACGTCAAGGACCGCGTGCACGGCCTGAACCTTGGGGCCGACGACTACCTGGCCAAGCCTTTCGAGCTCACCGAGCTTGAGGCGCGGGTCAAGGCACTGCTGCGCCGTAGCGTGCTCGGTGGCGAACGTCAGCAACGTTGCGGGCCCCTGGTGTATGACCTGGACACGCGGCGCTTTGCGCTGGGTGACGAGCCGCTGACCTTGACCTCGCGCGAACAGAGCGTGCTCGAGGCGCTGATCGCCCGTCCCGGGCGGGTGATGAGCAAGGAGCAATTGGCCGCACAGGTGTTTGGCCTGGACGAAGAAGCCAGCCCCGATGCCATCGAGATCTACATCCATCGCCTGCGCAAGAAGCTCGATGGCCACCCGGTGGCGATCGTCACGTTCCGCGGCCTGGGCTACCTGCTCGAGCATCGCGATGCGTGACAACGGCAGCCTGCGCGCGCGCCTGCTCGGCAACCTGGCGCTGTTGCTCGTGGTGCTGATGCTGGCCAGCGGCCTGAGCGCTTACTGGAATGGCCGCGAGGCCGCCGACACCGCCTATGACCGCACGCTGCTGGCCTCGGCGCGGACCATTGCCGCCGGCCTTTCCCAGCGTGATGGCACGCTCAGCGCCGATGTGCCCTATGTGGCGCTGGACACCTTCGCCTACGACAGCGCCGGACGCATCTACTACCAGGTGCTGGATATCCACCAGAGGCTGATTTCCGGTTACGAGAAGCTGCCGCCGCCGCCCCCTGGCACACCGCGCACCGACGACTATCCGGCACTGGCGCGCTTCTACAACGCCACTTACCTGGGCCAGGATGTGCGCGTGGTGAGCCTGCTCAAGGCCGTCAGCGAACCGAACATGAACGGCATGGCCGAGATCCGCGTGGCCGAGACCGAAGAGGCGCGGGTGAGCATGGCGCGCGGACTGATGGCCGACACGTTGCTGCGCCTGGGCATGCTTGCGCTGGGCGCGCTGGTGATGGTGTGGTTCGCGGTCAGTGCTGCACTGCGTCCGCTGGAGCGTCTGCGCACGGCGGTGGAGGCCCGTCAGCCCGACGATCTGCGGGCCCTGCCGGTGGTGCAGGTGCAGCATGAACTGGGGCCGCTGGTTCGGGCCTTGAACCACTTCACCGAGCGGCTGCGCGGCCAGTTCGAGCGCCAGGCGCAGTTCATCGCCGATGCTGCCCACGAGTTGCGCACACCACTGGCGGCGCTCAAGGCTCGGGTGGAGTTGGGCTTGCGCTCGCGGGAGCCCGAGGAGTGGCGCCAGACCCTGGAGTCTGCGGCCCAGGGGACTGATCGCCTTACCCACCTGGCCAACCAGTTGCTGTCGCTGGCCCGTGTGGAAAATGGCGCCCGGGCAATTGCCGAAGGCGGTGCAAAGCGCCTGGATCTCAGCCAGCTGGCCCGCGAACTGGGCATGGCCATGGCGCCGCTGGCCCATGCCCGGGGTGTTGCCCTGGCGCTGGAAGCCGAGGCGCCGGTTTGGCTGAAGGGCGAGCCGACCTTGCTCAACGAGCTGCTCAGCAACCTGGTGGACAATGCCCTGGCCCACACACCGATGGGCGGCAACGTGATCCTGCGCGTGCTGGCCCCTGCGGTGCTGGAGGTCGAGGACGATGGGCCGGGGATTCCACTGGATGATCGCGAGCGCGTGTTCGAGCGCTTCTACCGGCGCAGTGCCCAAGGCAGTGGGCTAGGGTTGGCGATCGTCGGCGAAATTTGCCGTGCGCATCTGGCGCAGATCAGCCTGCATGATGGCGACAACGGCGGTTTGAAGGTGCGGGTGAGCTTCATCGCGGATTGACCGCCGCACCCGCGGCAGTCAGCGCAACATGTCCCGTGCCTCGACCAGCTCCAGCAGATCCAGCTCTTTGCCCTCCGGCAAGCGCAGCAGCTTGTAGGCGGGCAGGCTGGTCAAGGGCTGGCCGCGCCCGCGCAGGCTGAGCGAGCGGGCGATCTGGACGATGCCGATGTAGTCGATCTTGTCGGTCTCGCGCTCCAGGTCCTGGACCTGGCTGGGCAGGTTGACCAGTTGCTCGGGAAACTCCCAGGCGCTGAGGATCTTGTCGCCCAGCACGGGATGGATCTGTTCGATCACGAAGTGCAGGCACACCGGGTCGGACAGCAGCTCGTTGTGCTCTTCGGCGTAGATCAGTACCGGCAGGGCGCCGATCTGGTGCACAAGACCACCCAGGGTGGCCTGGTCGGGTTTGAGGTGGGTGTAGCGTCTGCAGATTTCGTAACTGATGCCCGCCACTTCCAGGCTGTTTTCCCAGATATCGCGCAGCTTGTGTTCCACCGCCGGCGATCGGGCATGGAAGATCTGTTCGATCACCAGGCCGATAGCCAGGTTGCAGCTGTAGTTGACGCCCAGGCGTGTGATCGCGGTGTGCAGGTCGGTGACCTCCACCAGTGCGCGCAGCAGCGGGCTGTTGACCACCTTGATCAGGCGCGCCGACAGCGCAGCATCGCGACCGATCACGCGGCTCAAGGCGGCCACGCTGATTTCGCTGTCTTCGGCGGCTTCGCGGATGCTCAGGGCAACCTCGGGCAGCGTGGGCAGGACCAGGTCGTCGTTGTCGATGGCAGCGAGCAACTGCGCTTGAACCATCTCGGCCAGCTTGTTCATGGACTTCTCTACCGCAGTGGTGGGGCTGCCCCGCCGCAGCGGCGGGGCGGGCTGGTCAGCGCTGGATTTCCCGATCGCGGTCCAGTTCGTAGGGCAGGTCGAGCAGGGTCAGGCGTGGGCCTTCGAGGCTGCCCAGGTGCAGGTTGTCATCTTCCACCGAGTCGGCGCTGAGCACTGCCAGCAGTTCGACACCTTGCTCGGCCGGTGCCGCGATGACCACCTCGCCGACCGAGGAGCCGTGGGTGGGCGAGAAGATCTCTGCGCCGGGTGCGGGGGCTTCGTCCACGGGCAGCGAGAGGCGATACTGGCGACGCTTGAGCTTGCCCAGGTACTGCATGCGCGCGACGATTTCCTGGCCGGTATAGCAGCCCTTCTTGAAACTCACGCCGTCGACGGCCTGCAGGTTGATCATCTGCGGGATGAACAGTTCACGGGTCGGGCCCATGACCTGGCCGATGCCGGCGCGGATCTGGCCCAGCAGCCAGGAATCCAGCGTGCCTTCGGGCAGTGCGGCGGCGAGGACTTCGCGCACGTTGGCGGCCTGTTCGGCGGGCACCCACAGTTCGACGCGTGCAGGCGAGACAGCGATGGCGACGAGCCCTTCATGACGCACGGTGGCGCCGGCTGCCTGTGGTGTTTCAAGCCCCAGCGCGTGCAGCGCGGCATCGCCCTGCTGCAGGCCGAAGCGTACCCAGGCGGGGCTTTCGTCGGTCAGCGTGGCCTTGGAGAACACCGCGTACTTCTTCAGATCCGCCAATTGCGCCTCGAGCAGTTCGCTGGCCATGGCAAGCAGATAGCCATTGCCTTCGGGCAGGATGCGGAAGCTGGATTGCATGCGGCCTTTGACCATGCAGCGAGCGCCGAGACTGGCGTGCTGCGGATTCAGATAGTCGAGGTTGCAGGTCAGCTGGCCTTGCAGGAACTTGCCGGCGTCGGAGCCGCGGACAGCGAGGATGCCCTCGTGGGACAGGGGACAGAAGAAAGCGGAGTCGGCCATGGGTCATCGCGGTAGCTATAAAGACTGGCGGCCATCATAGAACGCCAGTAACAAAATAGGTAGGTGACTAGACCAATGCCTCGTGCCGCTGTGGTTGCAGCGCGGTATACTGCGCGACCATTCGAGGAGGGCCCCATGGTCGAACAAACTGAACTCAACCGGCTTTTCTGGCACAGCCGCCGCGGCATGCTGGAGCTGGACGTGCTGCTCGTACCCTTCACCCAGGAGGTTTACCCGAACCTGAGCGAAGCGGATCGCGAACTGTACCGCCGCCTGTTGACCTGCGAGGACCAGGACATGTTCGGCTGGTTCATGGAGCGTAACGAATCCGAAGACCCTGAGCTGCAGCGCATGGTCCGCATCATCCTGGACCGTGTCCAGCCCAAGTGAGTGCTTCGAGTGCCGTTGGCAGGGCTCGCGCCTGCTGCTGACGGCCTATCTTGCCGGGCAGGCGCTGGCGCTCGCCACTCTGTGGTTCAGTGCCTTGCCTTGGTGGTTGGCAACCTGCGTGCTGATTGCCTGCCTCGCCCATGCCTGTTGGGTGATTCCCCGTCGTATCCTCCTGACCCATCCTGATGCCGTGAGCGGTCTGCGCCGTGATGCGCGTGGCTGGCAGGCGTTCAGCCGTGCCCATGGCTGGCAGCGGGTGAGGTTGTGCCGTGACAGCGTCGCGCTGCCGGTGATGGTGGTGTTGCGCTTCGTGCGCGAAGGGCGGCGGGTTGCCCAGAGCCAGTGCATTCCAAGGGATGCGCTGACGGCGGATGAGCACCGACAGCTTCGTGTGCGCTTGAAGTTCAGCCGACGCCGATGGGTGATGGCTGTAGAGTGAAGTGGGTGTTGCCGACCTCTTCGCGGGCAAGTCGCCGCGGCGAAAAGGCCGGCGCCAGGCTCAGGTCGGGCTGAGTATCGTATCCCTGGCCTCACCCAGCATCCCCGGGTAGTCCAGGGTGTAGTGCAGCCCACGGCTTTCCTTGCGCTGCATCGCCGAGCGAATCATCAGCTCGGCCACCTGTGCCAGGTTGCGCAGCTCGATCAGGTCGCGGCTGACCTTGTAGTTACTATAGAACTCATCGATTTCATCCAGCAGCAGGCGAACCCGGTGCTCGGCGCGCTGCAGGCGTTTGCTGGTGCGCACGATGCCGACGTAGTCCCACATGAATCGCCGCAGTTCGTCCCAGTTGTGCGCGATGATCACGTCTTCATCCGAATCGGTGACCTGGCTGGCATCCCAGCAAGGCAGGGCCTGCGGCCTGCCGACTTGATCCAGGTGCGCCTCGATGTCCGCGGCAGCCGCGCGGCCGTAGACGAAGCACTCCAGCAGCGAATTGCTGGCCATGCGATTGGCGCCGTGCAGGCCGGTGAAACTGGTCTCGCCAATGGCATACAGGCCCGGTACGTCGGTGTGGCCGCGCTCGTCGACCATCACGCCGCCGCAGGTGTAGTGCGCTGCCGGTACCACCGGGATCGGCTGGCGAGTGATGTCGATGCCGAAGGTCAGGCAGCGTTCGTAGACCGTGGGGAAGTGGCTCTTGATGAACTCGACCGGCTTGTGGGTGATGTCCAGGTACACGCAGTCCACGCCCAGGCGCTTCATCTCGTGGTCGATGGCGCGAGCGACGATATCCCGTGGCGCCAACTCTTCGCGCGGGTCGAAGCGCGGCATGAAGCGCTCGCCGTTGGGCAGGCGCAGCAGCGCACCTTCGCCACGCAGGGCCTCGGTGATCAGGAAACTTTTGGCTTGCGGGTGGTACAGGCAGGTTGGGTGGAACTGGTTGAACTCAAGGTTCGCCACCCGACAGCCGGCGCGCCAGGCCATGGCAATGCCATCACCGCAGGCGCCGTCGGGGTTGCTGGTGTAGAGATAGACCTTGGCCGCGCCGCCTGTCGCTAACACCGTGAAGCGTGCGCCGAAGGTGTCCACCTCGCCGCTGTTGCGGTCGAGCACGTAGGCGCCCAGGCAGCGTTCGCCGGGCAGGCCCAGGCGCCGCTCGGTGATCAGGTCCACGGCTACACGCTGTTCGAGCAGGTCGATGTTCGGGCGCTGGCGCGCCTGTTCCAGAAGCGTGGTGAAGATCGCGGCGCCCGTGGCATCGGCGGCATGGATGATGCGGCGGTGGCTGTGACCGCCTTCACGGGTGAGGTGGAACTCGAAGCCGCCGTCGTCGACGCTGTGGTGTTCATCGCGGGTGAAGGGCACGCCCTGCTCGATCAGCCACTCGATGGCTTCGCGGCTGTGTTCGACGGTGAATCGCACGGCGTCTTCATGGCACAGGCCACCGCCTGCATTGAGCGTGTCCTCGACGTGCGATTGCACCGTGTCGGTGTCGTCCAGTACCGCGGCGACACCGCCCTGGGCCCAGAAGGTAGAGCCGTTGGCGAGGTCGCCCTTGCTCAGGACCGCGACGCGCAGGTGGCCGGGAAGGTTCAGTGCCAGGCTGAGACCGGCGGCGCCACTGCCGATCACCAGGACATCATGTTGGAATTGTTGGCTCATGTCGGGACACTAGTAACTAGGGAAGGGGAGCGGCACAATAGTGATGCGTATATGGCATTGTGAAACTATCGTGAAAGATGCCGGGCTGCCTTTATAGCAGCCCCCGGCGTCGGATTTCCAATGGCGGTTGCGCAGGCGTGGCGACTTTGTGGGAACTTTCCAGTACCCCTGCAAATCTCAAGAAGGCTGCCCGTCTGCCACGATTGCCGAGGCGACGCAGGACAGCGGCTCTACCCGGGCTGAAACCTGTGTATTCGAGACACCGATTATCGACGCAGCCGGCTGCGACCGCGCTGTGTCTTTTTCGTGCGAGCCGACCAGAGGCCGCAGGAAACTTGCTTGGAGGGGAGAACTTTTGCGCAAAGCCCGAGTCTATGGTTGCAAGCCTGAACGATGGCTGTCGCAACGCTCCTTTGAGTTCACTGAGGAGTGTTCATGCTAACCCAGGAAGAGGATCAGCAGCTTGTCGAGCGCGTGCAGCGCGGTGACAGGCGAGCGTTCGATCTGTTGGTGCTGAAGTATCAGCACAAGATTCTCGGGTTGATCGTGCGTTTTGTACACGACACCCATGAAGCGCAGGACGTGGCGCAGGAAGCTTTCATCAAGGCCTACCGTGCGCTTGGCAACTTCCGCGGTGACAGTGCGTTCTACACGTGGCTGTACCGCATCGCCATCAACACGGCGAAGAATTACCTGGTGTCCCGTGGAAGACGGCCGCCAGACAGCGATGTGAGCTCCGAGGATGCGGAGTTCTACGACGGCGATCATGGTCTCAAGGATCTCGAGTCCCCAGAGCGCTCGTTGTTGCGGGATGAAATCGAAGGCACTGTCCATCGCACCATCCAGCAACTGCCCGAAGACCTGCGCACGGCATTGACCCTGCGCGAGTTCGACGGGCTGAGTTACGAAGACATTGCCAGTGTCATGCAATGTCCGGTGGGTACCGTGCGCTCTCGAATCTTCCGCGCTCGGGAGGCCATAGACAAAGCCCTGCAACCCCTGTTGCAGGAAACCTGAGACAGCGGCGACAGCCAAGAGAGGAACCGCCATGAGTCGTGAAGCTTTGCAGGAATCGCTGTCCGCGGTAATGGATAACGAAGCGGACGAACTGGAATTACGTCGCGTGCTGAACGCGGTCGATGATGCCGAGACCCGTGCCACCTGGTCGCGTTACCAGGTCGCTCGCGCAGCCATGCACAAGGAGCTGCTGCTGCCCAAGCTCGACATCGCGTCGGCCGTTTCTGCCGCGCTGGCCGACGAAGCCGTCCCGGTCAAGGCCAAGCGTGGCCCGTGGCGCAGCATTGGTCGCCTGGCCGTTGCCGCTTCGGTGACCGTCGCTGTGCTGGCGGGCGTACGCCTGTACAACCAGGATGAGATCAACGGCGCGCAACTTGCTTCGCAGCAACCTGTGCAGCAGGGGGTCACCGTACCGCAGACTCAAGGTCCAGCCGTTCTGGCAGGCTATAGTGAGAGCAGTGAGCAACCGACCGGGCCGATGGCCAACGGTGTGCTGCAGAACCAGGCCGGCTGGGATCAGCGTCTGCCAGGTTACCTGCGCCAGCACGCTCAGGAGTCTGCGCTGAAGGGCACTGAAACCGCTCTGCCTTACGCACGCGCCGCCAGCCTGGAAAATCGCTAAGTAAGGAGGATCATGCGCGCGCTACCTCTTCTGTCGCTGCTGCTCGGCAGTTGCATCACGGTGCCGGCATTGGCGGCCAACTCTTCGCCCGAGGCGAGCGAGTGGCTGAACAAGCTGGCACAGGCCGAGCAAGGGCAGAGTTACCAGGGTTCTTTCGTCTACGAACGTAACGGCAGTTTTTCTTCCCACGATATCTGGCATCGCGTCCAGGACGGCAAAGTCAGCGAGCGGTTGTTGCAGCTCGATGGCGCAGCCCAGGAAATCGTGCGGGTCGACGGCAAGGTGCAGTGCGTCAGTGGTTCCCTGGTCAGCGGGGTCGGTACGCCGCCCGATTCCGCCCCGCGAGTGCTCGATCCTCTGAAGCTGATGAGCTGGTACGACCTGGGTGTGGCTGGCAAGGCACGTATCGCCGGGCGCGACGCGGTGATCGTCACCCTCACTCCACGCGACCAGCACCGTTACGCCTTTGAACTTCACCTGGATCGCCAGACCGGCCTGCCGCTGCGGTCGTTGATGCTCAACGACAAGGGCCAGTTGCTCGAGCGCTTCCAGATGACCCGCCTGGATACCGATGATGTTCCGACCGATCGCGACCTGCAGGCCAGTTCCGCGTGCAAGCCGGTGCAGCCTCTTGCGGCGGCGAAGCCTGAAACTGTCGCTGGCTGGCGTTCCGACTGGCTGCCGCCTGGCTTCGAGCTGGTCAACAGCGCCGTGCGCCGTGATCCCGAACGCAACAGCACCGTCAGCAGCCTGATGTACGACGATGGGCTGGCGCGGTTCTCCGTCTTTCTCGAGCCGATCAAGGAAGACGCCGGTACCGATACCCGTGCGCAACTGGGGCCTACCGTCGCTGTCTCGCGGCATCTGAACACACCCAAGGGCAAGGTCATGGTCACCGTGGTCGGAGAGATTCCGCTGGGGACCGCCGAGCGCGTGGCATTGTCGATGCGCGCCCAGGATGTCCAGGCGCGGTAATGACCGTCCCAGACCCTTCCTACAAGCTGTCAGGCGCGCAGCTGACATGAAATTAAAGCATTGTCATTTGCAATCAACTGGTAAATTTTCTATAGGTCAGACTTCCTGGAGTCTGGCCTTTCCTGCATCTGCAGGGGCCCTTCTGCTAACTACGCTCGTTGTGACGGGAGCCGTATGTCAATACCACGCTTGAAAACCTATCTATCGATGTTCGCCGCCGTGTTGATGCTCGGCCAGGTGCTTACCGCCCAGGCCGAGGAAGCACTGCCGGACTTCACCACCCTGGTCGAGCAAGCCTCGCCGGCGGTGGTCAACATCAGTACCAAGCAAAAACTGCCGGACCGTCGCGTCGCCGCCGGGCAGATGCCCGACCTGGAGGGCCTGCCTCCGATGTTCCGCGAGTTTTTCGAGCGCAACATGCCGCAGCAGCCGCGCTCCCCGCGTGGCGATCGCCAGCGTGAGGCTCAGTCGCTGGGCTCGGGCTTCATCATCTCCAGCGATGGTTATGTCCTGACCAACAACCATGTTGTCGCCGATGCCGACGAGATCATCGTCCGCCTGTCCGATCGCAGCGAACTGCAAGCCAAGCTGGTTGGCACCGACCCGCGCACCGACGTGGCACTGCTCAAGGTCGATGGCAAGAATCTGCCGACCGTCAAGCTGGGCGATTCCGAGAAGCTGAAGGTCGGTGAGTGGGTGTTGGCCATCGGCTCGCCGTTCGGTTTCGATCATTCGGTGACCAAGGGTATCGTCAGCGCCAAGGGGCGTACCTTGCCCAACGACACCTACGTGCCGTTCATCCAGACCGACGTCGCGATCAACCCGGGTAACTCCGGCGGCCCGCTGTTCAACATGAAGGGTGAGGTCGTGGGTATCAACTCGCAGATCTTCACCCGCTCCGGCGGCTTCATGGGCCTGTCGTTCGCCATCCCGATCGACGTGGCGATCGATGTCTCGAACCAGTTGAAGAAAGACGGCAAGGTCAGCCGCGGCTGGCTCGGCGTGGTGATCCAGGAAGTGAACAAGGACCTGGCCGAGTCCTTCGGGCTCGACAAGCCTGCCGGTGCGCTGGTAGCCCAGGTGCTGGAAAACGGCCCTGCGGCCAAGGGCGGCCTGCAGGTCGGTGACGTGATCCTGAGCATGAACGGCCAGCCGATCGTCATGTCCGCAGACCTGCCACACCTGGTCGGCGGTCTCAAGGATGGCCAGAAAGCCAAGCTCGAGATCATCCGCGAAGGCAAGCGCCAGACCCTGGACATCACCATCGGTGCACTCCCTGAAGACGATGCCGACATTGGCACCGCTGGCCAGGCAGGCGTGGAGCGCAACAGCAACCGCCTGGGCGTCTCGGTCGCCGACCTCAGCGACGAGCAGAAGAAGTCGCTCGAGCTCAAGGGTGGTGTGGTCATCAAGGAGGTTCAGGATGGTCCGGCAGCACTGATTGGCCTGCGTCCGGGCGACGTGATCAGCCACCTGAACAACCAGGCGATCAGCTCGGCCAAGCAATTCACCGAGATCGCCAAGGACCTGCCGAAGAACCGTTCGGTATCGATGCGTGTGCTGCGACAGGGCCGCGCCAGCTTCATCACCTTCAAGTTGGCTGAATAGGCTGAGTGAAGGGTAGGAAAGGGCAGCTTCGGCTGCCCTTTTTCATGAGCGTGTCATGATGTTCTGTGGGAACATCAGCGAGCCGAGCAAATTCATGTCGCATTTGCAGGTGTGCGTGGCGATAGAGGAATCTCCCATATCCCTCCGGCTTGAGGTACAATTCCCGGCTATTTTTCCGCGGGCGTCCGGCTCGCAGCCTTTTCGAGTGTTGACCCGTGAGTGATTTGAGTCATATCCGCAATTTCTCCATCATCGCCCACATCGACCATGGCAAGTCGACGCTGGCCGACCGTTTCATCCAGATGTGCGGTGGCCTGTCGGCGCGCGAAATGGAGGCCCAGGTCCTCGACTCCATGGACCTCGAGCGTGAACGCGGTATCACCATCAAGGCCCACAGCGTCACCCTGCACTACAAGGCGCAGGACGGCAAAACCTACCAGTTGAACTTCATCGACACCCCCGGCCACGTCGACTTCACCTACGAAGTCTCGCGTTCGCTGGCCGCGTGCGAGGGCGCGCTGCTGGTGGTCGATGCCGGTCAGGGCGTCGAGGCGCAGTCGGTCGCCAACTGCTACACCGCCATCGAGCAGGGCCTCGAGGTCATGCCGGTACTGAACAAGATGGACCTGCCCCAGGCCGATCCGGACCGCGTCAAGGACGAGATCGAGAAGATCATCGGCATCGACGCCACCGAAGCCGTGGCCTGCAGTGCCAAGAGCGGCATGGGCGTGGACGAGGTGCTCGAGCGCCTGGTGCAGACCATTCCCGCGCCAGAAGGCGAGATCGACGCCCCTCTGCAGGCGCTGATCATCGACTCCTGGTTCGACAACTACCTGGGCGTCGTGTCGCTGGTGCGTGTGCGCCAGGGCCGGGTCAAGAAGGGCGACAAGATCCTGGTCAAGTCCACCGGCAAGGTGCACCTGGTCGACAGCGTCGGTGTCTTCACCCCGAAACACACCCAGACCGCCGACCTCAAGGCTGGCGAAGTGGGCTTCATCATCGCCAGCATCAAGGACATTCACGGCGCGCCGGTCGGCGACACCCTGACGCTGTCCTCGACCCCCGAGGTCGAGGTGCTGCCTGGCTTCAAGAAGATCCAGCCGCAGGTGTACGCCGGCCTGTTCCCGGTCAGCTCCGACGATTTCGAGGACTTCCGCGACGCCCTGCAGAAGCTGACGCTCAACGACTCGTCGCTGCAGTACATGCCGGAAAGCTCCGACGCCCTGGGCTTCGGCTTCCGTTGCGGCTTCCTCGGCATGCTGCACATGGAGATCATCCAGGAGCGCCTCGAGCGCGAATACGACCTGGACCTGATCACCACCGCGCCGAGCGTGATCTACGAGCTGGAGCTCAAGACCGGCGAAACCATCGTCGTCGACAACCCGTCGAAGCTGCCGGATGTCTCGGCGGTCGCGGACTTCCGCGAGCCGATCGTCACGGCGACCATCCTCGTGCCGCAGGAGCACCTGGGCAACGTCATCACCCTGTGCATCGAGAAGCGTGGCGTTCAGCGTGACATGCAGTTCCTCGGCAGCCAGGTACAGGTGCGCTACGACCTGCCGATGAACGAAGTGGTGCTGGACTTCTTCGACAAGCTCAAATCCACCAGCCGCGGCTACGCTTCGCTGGACTATCATTTCGATCGCTACCAGTCGGCCAACCTGGTCAAGCTGGACGTGCTGATCAACGGCGACAAGGTCGATGCCCTGGCATTGATCGTGCATCGTGACAACGCGGCCTACAAAGGCCGTGCGTTGACCGAGAAGATGAAGGAACTGATTCCTCGGCAGATGTTCGACGTGGCGATCCAGGCAGCTATCGGCGGCCAGATCATTGCGCGGACCACTGTCAAGGCGCTCAGAAAGAACGTACTGGCTAAGTGCTATGGCGGTGACGTCAGCCGTAAGAAGAAGCTGCTGGAGAAGCAGAAGGCCGGTAAGAAACGCATGAAGCAGGTGGGCAACGTGGAGATCCCACAGGAAGCCTTCCTCGCTGTGCTCAGGTTGGATAGCTAGGTCCTATGTCGCTAAATTTCCCGCTGTTGCTAGTCATCGCCGTCGCTGTCTGCGGCCTGTTGGGTCTGATCGATCTGCTGTTCCTGGCCCCGCGCCGGCGAGCGGCGATCGCCAACTACCAGGGCAGCGTCAGCCAGCCCGAGGTCGCGGTGGTCGAGCGCCTGAACAAGGAGCCGTTGCTCGTCGAGTACGGCAAGTCGTTCTTCCCGGTACTGTTCATCGTGCTGGTGCTGCGCTCGTTCCTGGTCGAACCCTTCCAGATTCCGTCGGGTTCGATGAAGCCGACCCTGGAAGTGGGCGATTTCATCCTGGTGAACAAGTTCTCCTACGGTATCCGCCTGCCGGTGATCGACAAGAAGGTCATCGAGGTCGGTGACCCGCAGCGCGGTGACGTCATGGTGTTCCGCTACCCGAGCGACCCGAACGTCAACTACATCAAGCGTGTGGTCGGTCTGCCGGGCGACCGGATCCGCTACACCAACGAGAAGCACCTGTACGTCAACGACCAGCTGGTCGCTGAGCAACTGGTGGGCACCGAAGCCGGATCCTTGGGTAGCGCCGAGTTGTACAAGGAGAAGCTGGGCGAAGCCGAGCACCTGATCCGCAAGGAAATGAGCCGCTATCGCATGCCGCCGGACCAGCAGTGGACCGTGCCGGCTGGCCATTACTTCATGATGGGCGACAACCGCGACAACTCCAACGACAGCCGCTACTGGGACGACCCGAGTATCCCGCGCGAGCTGCAGGGCATGGTCCCGGACCGTAACATCGTCGGCAAGGCCTTTGCGGTCTGGATGAGCTGGCCCGAGCCCAAACTCAGCCACTTCCCCAACCTGTCACGGGTCGGTCTGATCCATTGATACCCCTCGGCGCTGTCCACAGACAGCGCCGAATGCATTTCTGACATAGGCTGTGTTCTCAGGGATGGGTAAATTCGCCGCTGCATGACGGCGTGACACAGCCAAACAGTCTTTCAGGATGTTGATTTGAACGCGTTTAACAACGAAGGGGTGGCTGCATGAGCGCTTCCCTCGAACGCCTGGAGCGCAAGCTCGGCTATACCTTCAAAGACCGGGATCAGATGCTCCTGGCACTTACGCACCGCAGCTACGCCGGGCGCAACAACGAGCGCCTGGAGTTTCTCGGCGATGCGATTCTCAATTTCGTGGCTGGCGAGGCGCTGTTCGAGCGTTTCCCGCAGGCTCGCGAAGGCCAGTTGTCGCGCCTGCGCGCTCGCCTGGTCAAAGGAGAAACCCTGGCCCGCCTGGCCCGTGGCTTCGACCTGGGCGACTACTTGCGCCTTGGCTCGGGTGAACTCAAGAGCGGTGGTTTTCGCCGCGAGTCCATTCTTGCCGACGCCCTCGAAGCGCTGATCGGCGCGATCTACCTGGACGCCGACATGCAGACTGCCCGCGAGCGCATCCTGGCCTGGTTGGCCGGTGAGTTCGATGGGCTGACCTTGGTCGACACCAACAAGGACCCCAAGACGCGCCTGCAGGAATACCTGCAGTCGCGTGCCTGCGAGCTGCCGCGTTATGAAGTGGTGGATATCCAGGGCGAACCTCATTGCCGCACTTTCTTCGTCGAATGCGAAGTGGTGCTGCTGAACAACAAGAGCCGCGGTCAGGGCGTGAGCCGGCGTATCGCCGAGCAGGTCGCCGCTGCCGCCGCACTGATCGCCTTGGGCGTGGAGAATGGCAATGACTGAGAACAATCCGACCCGCTGCGGTTACGTGGCCATCGTCGGCCGCCCCAACGTGGGCAAGTCCACGCTGCTCAACCACATCCTCGGGCAGAAGCTGGCGATCACCTCGCGCAAGCCGCAGACCACCCGTCACAACATGCTCGGCATCAAGACCGAAGGTGACGTGCAGGCGATCTACGTCGACACCCCCGGCATGCACAAGGCCAACGACAAGGCCTTGAACCGCTACATGAACCGCAACGCCTCGGCAGCCCTCAAGGATGTCGACGTGGTGATCTTCGTGGTCGACCGCACCCGTTGGACCGATGAGGACCAACTGGTGCTCGAACGTGTGCAGTACGTCACTGGCCCGCTCATCATCGCGGTCAACAAGACCGACCGCATGGAAGAGAAAGCCGAGCTGATCCCGCATCTGCAGTGGCTGCAGGAGCAACTTCCGAACGCCGAAGTGATGCCGATCTCGGCCCAGCAGGGGCACAACCTGGACGCGCTGGAAGCTCAGATCGCCAAGCACCTGCCGGAAAACGAGCACTTCTTCCCGGAAGACCAGATCACCGACCGCAGCAGCCGTTTCCTGGCGGCCGAACTGGTACGCGAGAAGATCATGCGCCAGCTCGGTGCCGAGCTGCCGTACCAGATCACGGTCGAGATCGAGGAATTCAAGCAGCAGGGGCATGTGCTGCACATCCACGCCTTGATCCTGGTCGAGCGTGATGGCCAGAAGAAGATCATCATCGGCGACAAGGGCGAGCGTATCAAACGCATTGGTTCCGAGGCCCGCAAGGACATGGAGGTGTTGTTCGACTCCAAGGTCATGCTCAACCTCTGGGTCAAGGTCAAGGGCGGCTGGTCCGATGACGAACGAGCCCTGCGTTCGCTGGGTTACGGCGACCTCTAAGCCTCGCCGCGCACCTTGTAGGAGCGGGCTTGCCCGCGAACACGGGCAACGCCCGTGCCATGCATCCACGGTGCCTGGGCTGGCCTCTTCGCGGGCAAGCCCGCTCCTACAGGTGTGCGTTTTGCCTGAGACCGAGTGACCGCTCATGGACCAACCCACCCCGCAGCCCGCCTACGTCCTGCACAGCCGCGCCTACAAGGAAACCAGCGCGTTGGTGGACTTCTTCACCGCCCAAGGCCGTGTGCGGGCGGTGCTGCGGCGCGCGCGCGGCAAGGGCGGCAGCCCGGTGCGCCCCTTCGTGCCGCTGGAAGTCGAGTTGCGCGGGCGAGGCGAGTTGAAGAACGTCGGTCGGTTGGATACGGTCGGCCTTGCCGGCTGGCTGCATGGCGATGCGTTGTTCAGCGGGCTGTATCTCAACGAGTTGCTGATGCGCCTGCTTCCTGCCGAGGCGCCGTTCCCTGCACTGTTCGAGCACTACACCCTCACCCTTGAGGCGCTGGCTGCCGGTCGCCCGTTGGAGCCGCTGCTGCGCGCCTTCGAATGGCGTCTGCTGGACGAGTTGGGTTATGCCTTCTCGCTGACTCACGACGTGAACGATGACGCGGTCGTCGCCGAGGGGCGCTACCGACTCCAGGTGGACGCCGGGCTGGAGCGGGTCGAACTGCTTCAGCCTGGTCTGTTCATTGGCACAGAGCTGTTGGCCCTGGCCGATGCTGACTGGGACGCACCTGGCGCGCTGCTTGCGGCCAAGCGCCTGATGCGCCAGGCGCTTGCCGTTCACCTTGGGCCCAAGCCGCTGGTCAGCCGGGAACTGTTTCGCAAGCGCTGAGCACGTCGTATGCTGTGTGGCTCAATCTTCAGGAGAGCCTTTCGTGACTCACAGCAACCGCATGCTTCTCGGCGTCAACATCGATCACGTGGCCACTCTGCGCCAGGCCCGGGGCACCCGCTATCCGGACCCGGTCAAGGCCGCGCTGGATGCCGAGGAAGCGGGTGCCGACGGCATCACCGTGCATTTGCGCGAAGACCGTCGGCACATCCAGGAGCGTGACGTGCTGCTGCTCAAGGACGTGTTGCAGACGCGCATGAACTTCGAGATGGGCGTGACCGAGGAAATGATGCTCTTTGCCGAGAGGATCCGCCCTGCGCACATCTGCCTGGTGCCCGAGACCCGTCAGGAGCTGACCACCGAAGGTGGCCTGGACGTGGCCGGCCAGGAGGCGCGGATCAAGGCTGCGGTGGAACGCCTGGCGCGTACCGGGGCCGAGGTGTCGCTGTTCATCGATGCCGACGAGCGGCAGATCGAAGCGTCGCGTCGCGTGGGCGCACCGGCCATCGAGTTGCATACCGGTCGCTATGCTGATGCACAGACCCCGACCGAGGTGGCCGAAGAGCTGAAGCGTATCGTCGACGGTGTGGCCTTCGGCGTGGGGCAGGGGCTGATCGTCAATGCCGGGCATGGCCTGCACTACCATAACGTCGAGGCCGTGGCAGCGATCAAGGGTATCAATGAGCTGAACATTGGCCATGCGCTGGTGGCCCATGCATTGTTCGTCGGCTTCAAGGCGGCGGTGGCAGAGATGAAGGCCCTGATCGTGGCGGCCAGTTCCCGCTGATCAGTGCCGGCCCAATCGCGGGGCAAGCCCGCTCCCACAAGTACCCGCTGTCCATGAGAATAGCGGGTACTTGTGGGAGCGGGCTTGTCCCGCGATTGGGCCGGTGTGACCCCCTCATCATTCCGCCCGAAACACCAGGGTAAACCGCGTAGGCCCCTGAGCCTGGCTGCTCACCTCGACCCGGCCGCCATGCAATTGCATGATCGACTTCACGATCGCCAGCCCCAGCCCGGTTCCACCCTCCTGTCGCGAGCGCCCACAGCCGACCCGGTAGAAACGCTCGAACAGATGCGCCAGATGCGCTTCGTCGATCCCGGGCCCCTGGTTCTGCACCCATAACCACACCTGGTCCTGGCGCCGCTCGATGCCCAGTTCGATCACCTGGTCTTGCGGGCTATGGCGAATCGCATTGCTCAGCAGATTCGACAGCGCCCGCTGGAACATCAACCGGTCGGCCAGTGCCGTGCCCCAGCCGTGTGCACGCAGCTCGATACCTTTCAGTTCGGCGCTGAAGTCGAACAGCGCCATCACCCGTGCGGTTTCATCGGCCAAGGACAGCGGCTTGAGCATGGCCAGCGCCTGGGGTTGGCTGACCTGGGCCAGGAACAACATGTCATTGATGATGCGGTTCAGGCGGGTGAGTTCCTCGACGCTGTCCTCCAGCGCCTCGCGGTAGCGGTTGCCGTCGCGCTCGCGGGACAGGGTGACCTGGGCCTTGCCCATCAGGTTGCCGATGGGAGTGCGCAGTTCGTGGGCCAGGTCGTCGGAGAACTGCGACAGCTGGCGAACGCCCTGGTCGAGGCGATCGAGCATGATGTTGATGCTGCCGGCCAGCTCCGCCAGTTCCTGGGGCAGGCCACTGGTCGGCAGGCGGTGCGCCAGGTCGTGTGCGCAGATCTGCCCGGCGATGCGGCGGAACCGGCGCAAGGGGTCGAGCCCGCGCTGCACCAGTTTCCAGGCACCGATGCCGATCAGCAGCAAGAGTATCGGCAGCGCCAGCAAGGTCGAATTCAGGTAGGCGTGGAGCAGCGCATTGTCGTCGGCGCGGTCCAGCGACATCATCACCCGCACCGGCTGGTCGTCGCGCAGGCGCATCAATTGAGTGACGGTGAGGATCTGCCGCCCGTCGCTGTCGCGCCATTGCGTGAAGATTGGTTGCTGCCCCGCCGGTAGCTGGCGCAAGGCCTGTGCCTCGAGCGCCGGGCCCAGGCTCAGCAGCGACGGATGCCGCCCGTTGATTGCCAGCACATTGAGGCTAAGGTTGTCGTGCCCCATCACCAGGTCGAGCAGGGGATGAGCGCGAGCGCCGAGGTCATCGCTGCGCAGGTCCACCCGCAGGTTGTGCTCGACTTGCATCATCTTGCGCGCCAGGTCGCGACGGGCGCGGCTGTCCAGCTCGTGGTCGAGGGCGAACACTGCCAGGCAGGCCAGCAGCAGCACCAGCGCGGCGCCCATCAGGGTGACCGAAAGCCCCAGGCGCAGCGACAGGGTGCGGCCTTTCACGTGCGAGCCTCGAGTACATAGCCCACGCCGCGCAAGGTGTGTATGAGCTTGTTGTCGAAGGGGTCGTCGATCTTGGCCCGCAGGCGGCGGATCGATACCTCGACCACATTGGTGTCGCAGTCGAAATTCATGTCCCACACCAGCGAGATGATTTGCGTACGAGAGAGCACTTCGCCGCTCTGGCGCATCAGCAGGTGCAGCAGGGTGAACTCCTTGGCGGTGAGGTCGATGCGCTGGCCGCCACGCCAGGCGCGATGCCGGCCGGGGTCGAGCTCGAGGTCGGCGACTTTCAGGGTGTCCGGTTGCAGGTGCTGATCGTTGCGCCGCAGCAGGCTGCGGATTCGTGCCAGCAGCTCCGGGAACTCGAAAGGTTTGAGCAGATAGTCGTCGGCGCCCAGGTCCAGGCCCTTGACCCGGTCGGCCAGGCGACCGTGCGCGGTGAGCATCATGATCCGAGTGGACGATTCGGCACGCAGGCGCTGCAGCACGCCCCAGCCATCGAGCTCGGGCAGGTTGACGTCGAGGATCACCAGATCGTAGCTGTGCTGGCGCGCCAGGTGCAGGCCATCGGTGCCCGTATACGCGCAATCGACCACGTAGCCGTTTTCGCGCAGGCCCTGCTGCAGGTAGTCGGCGGTGCGGGGTTCGTCCTCGATGATCAATAGGCGCATGGGGGGCTCTGTGGGGTGGAAAGGGCGCGATTCTCAAGCCTGTAGGGGCTTTAGGGTCAAGCTGCAGGATGTTACGGCATGAGAACGCGTTGTCGGCGCAAATAACCGATTTGTAATGCGGGCGTCATCTGGCTGCTTGTTCGAGCTCCGTCGCGGGTAAACACAGCCCACAGGACCACATTGCAAGACTGTAATGCCCACCTCACCTTGGCGTTAGCTGCCCCTCGCTAGGATGGCGCTGTCTGAACGGTGATCATGAGGCAAGCACGATGAACCTGACCAAATACCTGCTGCTGGCGATTTTCGCCGTGGGCAGCACCAGCGTTTTCGCCGAGGGTGGCGCGGAGCGTTCGCAGCGGTTCGTGGATACATTTCTCAAGGAACAGCAGCGGCTGTTCGGCGACCGGCAGGAAGTGCTGGTCAAGCGTGAGCGCCAGGCGCAGGAGACGGCTCGTGAGGTGGCCAAGGAATAGTCTTGGTGAGGCACCGGTGCTGCGACAGCTCCCCGCCGCCGGTGAACTTGGGCGCCCCTCGGGGCGCCTTTTTTATTTGCGCGCCAGCAGCGTGGCGCGGCGGGGGGCCGGGAGGCCTTCGATGGTCTTGCTGTGGTCGTTCGGGTCGAGGAAGTCAGCCAGCGACTGGTAACGCATCCAGTCGGTGCTGCGCTGCTCCTCGACGCTGGTGACGCTGACATCCACGCAGCGCACATCGCTGAAGCCGGCGCGGCGCAGCCAGCGCTCCAGCGCGGGCACCGACGGCAGGAACCAAACGTTGCGCATCTGCGCGTAGCGGTCTTCTGGCACCAGCACGTGCTGCTCGTCGCCTTCGACCACCAGGGTCTCGAGTACCAGCTCGCCGCCTTTGACCAGGCAGTCCTTGAGCGCCAGCAGGTGCTCGATGGGCGATCGACGGTGATAGAACACGCCCATCGAAAACACGGTGTCGAAGCCTTCAAGGTTGGCGGGCAGCTCTTCCAGGGCGAAGGGCAGGTGCCAGGCGGGCAGCTCCGGCAGGTACTTCTGCACCGCCTGGAACTGGCAGAAGAACAGCCAGTTCGGGTCGACACCGACCACCATGTCGGCACCGGCGCCGAGCATGCGCCATTGGTAGTAGCCGTTGCCGCAGCCGACATCGAGCACGCGTTTGCCCTTGAGGTTCAGGTGCGGGCCGACCCGCGACCACTTCCAGTCCGAGCGCCATTCGGTATCCACGTGCACACCGAACAGGTCGAACGGCCCCTTGCGCCAGGGCGAAAGCCCCATCAGCGCCTGGTGTACCTGGGCGCGGGTGGCGGCATCGCAGTAGCTGTCCAGGCGCAAGCCGTCGACCAGGTCGATTTTCTCGGGCGTCAGGTCCGGCAGCGCATCCAGCGCGCCGCGCCAGCGCTCGAGGTCGCCATGGCCTTTTTCCAGCTTGGTGTCGAGTTGTGCTTGCAGCCCTTGGGACCAGGAAGCCAGCGGCGTGCCCGCCAGACGGCGGACGAGGGGGGACAGATCGATCATGGCAGGGCTATCAGCGAGGCGAAATTGAGGCATTGGAACCAGGGCACGACTTTCGAGAAGCCGGCGGCGCGCAGGCGCTCCTGATGGGCTTGCAGGGTGTCGGGCTTCATCACGTGCTCGATGGCGCTGCGCTTCTGGGCGATTTCCAGGTCGCTGTAGCCATTGGCGCGCTTGAAGTCCAGGTGCAGGTCGTTGAGCAGCGCCTGTTCCTGTTCGTCGTCGAAGCGCAGTTTCTCGGACAGGATCAGCGCGCCGCCTGGCAGCAGGGCTTGGTGAATGCGTGCGAGCAGGGCCAGGCGTTGCTCCGGGGCGATGAACTGCAGGGTGAAGTTCATCGCCACCACCGAGGCAGGCTCGAAGGGCAGGGCGAGGATGTCGGCCTCGAGCACCTGCACCGGCAGCAGTTCCTGGAACATCGAGTCCTGGGCGGTGAGGTACTGCCGGCAGCGTTCGACCATGGCCGCGGAGTTGTCCACGGCGATCACCCGGCAGCCATCGTGGCGCACGTGGCGGCGCAGCGACTGGGTCACTGCGCCCAGCGAGGCGCCGAGGTCGTACAGGGCGGTGTGTGGCTGGGCGAAGCGTGCGGCGAGCACGCCGAGGTTTTCGACGATGGTCGGGTAGCCGGGTACCGAACGCTTGATCATGTCCGGGAACACACGCACCACGTCCTCGTTGAAGACGAAGTCGGGCACTTGCTCCAGGGGTTGGGCGAAGAGGCGGTCGGGGTCTTTGCTCACGGCGGGTCCAGATTCAGCGGGTGATGTCGAGGGGCGGCATTCTAGCCAAACCGGGCCGAGGATGCATGGCCGGCTGACCAGTGTGGCGCGTTCATTTCACCCGGATGGCGCAATCGAAGGTTTCCACGGGCTGGACTTCCGGGGCCCAGGGCTGCTGGTAGACCAGCACCAGGTGCCCTTCGCCGGCACTGACCGCCTGGAAGCGCCAGGTGGCGACACCGGCACTGCCAACGATGCCAGCTTCCTCGGGCGAGTTGTAGACTTCCGGGCCGAGGCTGCGTAGCAGGCCCGAGGCCGGATCCTTGATGCTCCAGCGATACCCGGTGGAGGGGTTGCTGGCCAGCGACAGCGACAGGGTCTGGCCGACGTACAGGCGCTGGGGGCATTCGCTGTCGGCATCCAGCTCGACGGTCTGCCGCGATTGCTGGGCGCAGGCGGCGAGCAGGCTGAGGCTCAGGGGGAGCAGCAGGCGGGAGAAGGTCATGATGGCTCCTGAGGCGGACGATGGCCCTGAGGATAACCGATGCGCTGGAGTGTGTGGGGCCTGTGAGGGCCCATCGCGGGGCATCGCGATGGGCCCTGGGTTTATCAGAACAACACTTTCGCCACGTCGGCAAAGCGCTTGGCGAAGTGGACGGTCAAGCCTTCGCGCAGGTACTCGGGCAGTTCTTCGAAATCACCTCGGTTGGCTTCCGGCAGGATCAGCTCGTGAATCTTCTGGCGCCGCGCGGCGATCACCTTCTCGCGCACTCCGCCAATCGGCAGCACCTGCCCGGTAAGGGTCAACTCGCCAGTCATCGCCACACCTTTCTTCGGCGCCTGGTCCCGCGCCAGTGACAGCAATGCGCTGGCCATGGTTACGCCGGCACTGGGGCCGTCCTTGGGCGTGGCGCCCTCGGGCACGTGCAGGTGAATGAAAGCTTCGTTGAAGAAGCCTGGATCACCGCCGTACTGCTTGAGGTTCGAGCTGACATAGCTATAGGCGATTTCTGCGGACTCCTTCATCACGTCACCCAGCTTGCCGGTGAGCTTGAAGCCGCGGTTGAGCGTATGAATGCGCGTGGCCTCGATCGGTAGGGTGGCGCCGCCCATGCTGGTCCAGGCAAGGCCTGTGATCACGCCCTTGCCCGCCAGTACTTGCTCGCTGCGGAACACCGGCATGCCCAGTGCTGCCTCGAGGTCCTTGGTGCCGATCTTGAGCTTGGCGTCCGGGCTCTCCAGCAACTTGACCACTGACTTGCGCACCAGCTTGCCGAGCTGTTTCTCCAGCTGGCGGACCCCGGCTTCACGGGCATAGCCCTCGATCACCATGCGCAGGGCGCCGTCGCTGATGCTCAGGCTGGTCTTGGCAACGCCGGCCTTGTCCAGTTGCTTGGGCCACAGGTGGCGCTTGGCGATGGCCAGCTTTTCTTCGGTGATGTAGCCGGACAGGCGAATCACTTCCATGCGGTCGAGCAGTGGGCCGGGGATCGAGTCCAGAGTGTTGGCGGTGCAGACGAACAGCACCTTCGACAGGTCCAGACGCAGGTCCAGGTAGTGGTCGAGGAAGTCGACGTTCTGCTCTGGATCCAGCGTTTCCAGGAGTGCCGAGGCCGGATCGCCCTGGTAGCTCTGGCCCATCTTGTCGATCTCGTCGAGCATGATCACCGGGTTCATCACCTCGACATCCTTCAGCGCCTGCACCAACTTGCCGGGTTGGGCGCCGATGTAGGTGCGGCGGTGGCCCTTGATCTCGGCTTCGTCGCGCATGCCGCCGACGCTGAAGCGGTAGAAGGGACGCCCTAGGGATTCGGCGATGGATTTGCCGATGCTGGTCTTGCCGACACCCGGCGGGCCGACCAGCAGCACGATCGAGCCGCTGATCTCGCCTTTCCAGGCACCTACGGCGAGGAACTCGAGAATGCGCTCCTTGATGTCGTCGAGCCCGGCGTGGTGCTGGTCGAGTACCTTGCGTGCGTGCTTGAGATCGAGCTTGTCTTGGCCGTACTGCCCCCACGGCAATGCGGTAGCCCACTCGAGGTAGTTGCGTGTGACGGCGTATTCCGGCGAGCCGGTTTCCAGGATCGCCAGTTTGCCCATTTCCTCGTCGATGCGCTTTTTAGCCTGCTCGGGCAGGGTCTTGCCTTGCAGGCGCTGTTCGAACTGTTCGAGGTCGGCACTGCGGTCGTCTTTGGTCAGCCCCAGTTCCTGCTGGATGACCTTGAGCTGTTCCTTGAGGAAGAATTCGCGCTGGTGCTCGCCGATCTGCCGGTTTACTTCGGCGGAAATCTCGTTCTGCAAACGCGCGACCTCGACTTCCTTGCGTAGCATCGGCAGGACCTTCTCCATGCGCTTGAGCATGGGGACGCAGTCGAGCACTTCCTGCAACTGGTTGCCGGTGGCGGAGGTCAGGGCGGCGGCGAAGTCGGTGAGCGGCGAGGGGTCGTTGGGGCTGAAGCGGTTGAGGTAGTTCTTCAGCTCTTCGCTGTACAGCGGATTGAGCGGCAGCAGCTCCTTGATCGCATTGATCAGGGCCATGCCGTAGGCCTTGACCTCGTCGGTGGGCTGCGCGGGCTGGTGCGGGTACTCGACCTCGACCAGGTAGGGTGGTCGATGGTGCTTGAGCCAGGTGCGGATGCGTACGCGGGTCAGGCCCTGGGCGACGAACTGCAGCTTGCCGTTCTCGCGGCTGGCATGGTGTACCTTGACCAGAGTGCCGTATTCCGGCAACGCCTTGGTGTCGAAGTGGCGGTGGTCTTCGGGCGGGGTGTCCATGAAGAACAGGGCCAGGGAGTGATGATCGGTCTTGGCGACCAGGTCGAGGGTTTCGGCCCAGGGTTCCTCGTTGACAATTACCGGCAGCACTTGCGCTGGGAAGAACGGGCGGTTGTGAATCGGGATCACGTAGACCTTGTCCGGCAGTTGCTGGCCGGGCAGGGCAAGGGCGCGGCTGGTCTCGGCCTTGGCCTCGAGGTGTTCGATTTCGCTGTGTGCGTCGGGGTGTTCCGGGAAATCCTGCTGGTCGCTCATGGGGCACCTGCGTGAATGACTATGGTGCTTAGATGGGGCAGGGAGGGATGGGTTTCAATGGTAGACGAAGGCAGGAGGGGGAGGCTTTCATCTTTGCCGGCCGGTGCCGGACCGCTCGCGGGCTTGCCCGCGAAGGCGGCGGTGAGGCCACCGCCGCCTTCGAAGGTTACTCAGCCAGTTTGTAAGCGATGATGTAGTCGCCCATCCTGGTGCCCAGCGAGCCATGCCCACCGGCCACGATCAGCACATACTGCTTGCCGTCCTTGCCCGTGTAGGTCATCGGCGTGGCTTGGCCACCGGCTGGCAGGCGAGCGCTCCACAGCTCCTTGCCGTTGTGCACGTCATAGGCGCGCAGGTACTGGTCCAGGGTGCCACTGAGGAAGCCCACGCCGCCGGCGGTGACGATCGAGCCACCCATGCTCGGTACACCCACCGGCAAGCCGATCGGCACAGGGGTGCTGTCACGAGTGGTGCCGTTCTTGCGCTTCCACACCACCTTGTTGGTGAACAGGTCGATAGCGGCCACATAACCCCAGGCTGGTGCCTGGCACGGCACGCCCAGTGGCGACATGAACGGGTGCATGGTCACGGCATACGGAGCGCCGGTATTCGGCTGCACGCCGCTGGTCTCGCTTTCGCGCTTGCTGCCTTCGGCCACTTGCTCGCGCGGAATCATCTTCGACACGAACGCCATGTAGTTCGGCGAGGTGAACAGCAGCTGACGCACCGGATCGACCGACACGCTGCCCCAGTTGAACACGCCGACGTTGCCTGGATACACCAGCGAGCCCTGCTCGGACGGCGGGGTGTACTGGCCTTCGTAGCGCAGCTCGCGGAACTGGATGCGGCACAGCATCTGGTCGAACGGCGTGGCGCCCCACATGGCCTGCTCGGTCAGCTCGGGGCCGAGCAGGTTGAGATCGGAGCGGGCCTGGGTCGGCGCGGTGTGGTCACCCTTGACCGCGCCTTGCGGCACCGGGATCTCGCGGATCGGCACGATCGGGGTGCCGTCACGACGGTCGAGCACGTACAGGCTGCCCTGCTTGGTCGGTACGATGACCGCAGGTTTCACGCCATCGTTGGTCTTCAGGTGCACCAGGGTGGGCTGGCTGCCCACGTCCATGTCCCACAGATCGTGGTGGGTGAACTGGTAATTCCAGCGTGCCTTGCCGGTGGCCAGGTCCAGGGCGACCACGCCAGCGCTGTACTTCTCGGCGCCTGGGGTGCGGTCGGCGCCCCATTGGTCAGGGGTCTGGTTGCCCAACGGCAGGTAGATCATGCCCAGCTCTTCATCGACGCTGGCCAGCGACCACATGTTCGCCGAGTTGCGGCTGTAGGTCTTGCCCGGCGCCAGGGGCTTGGTGTCGTCGGGGTTGTTGCTGTCCCAGTTCCACACCAGGCGGCCGTCGTGCACGTCGTAGGCGCGGATCACGCCGGACGGTTCGTTGGTCGACTCGTTGTCGGTGACATGCCCGCCGATGATCACCAGATCACGGGTGATCGCCGCTGGCGAAGTGGAGTAGTAGCCGCCGGCGGTGAACGGGCCGATGCCGGTGGTCAGGTCGATCGCACCCTGGTTGGCGAAGCCTTCGCAGACCTTGCCATTGTCGGCATTGATCGCGATCAGGCGGGCATCGGCAGTGGGCAGGTAGAGGCGTCGTGGGCAGGCCTGGGCAACGACCTGGCCGGCATCGGAGATCTTCGGCGCAGGGCTGCCGTCACGGCTGACGTAGCGGTTCTCGTCATAGTACGAAACGCCGCGGCAGGTCATGTGGGCGAAGCCCTTGAAGGTCTTGACCGGGCTCTTGACCTGCGGGTCGAAGCGCCAGATTTCGGCACCGGTGTCTGGGTCCAGGGCCAGCACCTTGCTGTGCGCGGTGCAGGCATAGAGCATGCCGTTGGCCTTGAGTGGGGTGTTCTCGTTGGTCAGCTCGACCGGGTCGTTGTCGGTCGGCAGGTCGCCGGTGCGAATACGCCAGGCTTCTTCCAGGCGATAAGCGTTCTGCGGGGTGATCTGGCGCAGTGGCGAGTAGCGGTCGCCGTGCTCGGTACGCCCGTAGGCCTGCCATTCGCCATCCGGCATGGAGGGAGCGGCACTGGCCATCTCGCTGCTGTCACGCCCCAGTTCGCCGAAGATTTCCCCGGGATGGGTGAACTGGCTACCGACTGCGGTTGCGCCGGAGGCGACCACCGCGGCGGCCAGCAGGGCGCCGTTGACCTTCGATGCAGGCCCAAGCAGCGGGCGGCGCGCCCAGGGCAGCAGCAGGATCACGCCAAGGGCGAACCAGATGGCCAGGCGTGGCACCAGTTGCCACCAGTCCAGGCCGACTTCCCACAGCGCCCAGGCGGTGCTGGCCAGCAGCACCACGCCATACAGGCCAAGGCCGATGCGGCGCAGGGCGATCAGCAGGATGCCCGAGAGGGCAAAGCCGATCCCGCCGATCAGGTAGTAGAGGGATCCGCCCAGCTGGCTCAGCTTGATGCCGCCTGCGATCAGGGCCAGGCCCATCAGCAACAGCAGCACGCCTACGAGGCGCGGTAGCCAGCGGGTTCCATTCTTGGCACCGTCAGTGCTCATCGCATGTTCTCCGTTCGTTCAAGGTTGGGTTCAGAAACTGCTCTGGATCTTCAGGCCGCCGACCAGCGCGTCATCGACCTGCGACACCCCGCCCGGATGGCGGATGTACTGCAGGTTAGGGCGCACGGTAAGCCAGTCGGCCAAGTGAATGCCGTAGTAGAGTTCGGCGCTGTATTCGGTGTCCTGGACGGGCAGGAAGCCGGGATTGTCGTAGTCGACGACGGCGTTGGCCTGGTTGGCCAGGCGCGCGTTCTTGCGATAGGCGGGGTTGACGTGCACGCGGGCGAGGGCGAAACCGATATCGTCCTTGGCGCGGGCATCGAAGGGCCCCTTGTACACCACACCGGCCTGAACATAGTTGTCGATGGCATTGGTCTTCTTGTCGTGCATCGTGGCATTGGCGAACAGGCTGAGCCCGCGTGAGGCGTCCGAGGCGCGCGAGGTCACCTGCTGCTGGGCGCCGAGCCAGAAACCATGCTTGCTGGCGCTGCTGCGGTAAGCCTGGCCGCTCAAGGCCGCCGGTTGGCCGTTGCCGTCCTTGTAAACATCCTGTGCCTTGGCATTACTGTAGTAGTAGCCGGCGCGATATTCCCCTTTCAGGCCATTGACCCGTGGGCTCCATACCAGTTCGATCGGCATCAGTGCGCCTTGCGTGCCACTGCCGCTGAGCTTGAAGCCATTGCCGGATTCGAGGTTCGAGGGGTTCTGTTCGAAGACGCCGACCTGGGCATAGAGATCGTCGGCGAGGTTGTAGCGCACGCGCAGCGCCCACTGGCTGACCGGCCAGTTGTACCAGATGTCGCCAACCCAGTTACCCACCTGCGAGCCGCAGAACGCCAGGTTCTGGAAGTCACAGGGGAAGCTGTTGAAGTCTTCGCCTTCGCCGAAGCGGCCGAGCTTCACGTCCAGTGCGCCATCGAAATATTTCTGCTTGATCCACATCTGCGTCAGGCGCCAGGTTTCGCCACGGCCCCAGACTTCCTGGGCGGAGGTGAAGCCGCCCACGCGCGGGTCGTTGATGCGGTCATTGCTGATGTTCTGGCCGTGGCGTTCGGTTACCGTCAGCTGGAATTCGCTGTCTCGCCAGCCCAGGATCTTCTGCAGGTCCAGGTGCGCACCGAGGGTGAACTGGTCGCTGTAGCGCGCAGTGCGATCGTGATCGAAGCCGCCGTGCAGGTTGCTGCCCATTTCGCCGGTGTAGCCGAAGGTGAAGTCGTAGCCCTGGGCCTTGAGTGAGGTGCGGGCGCCGCCCCAGTCGCCGAACATCCAGGGCGAGTCGTTGGCGAAGGCTGCGGTTGCGCTGACGCTGGGCGAAAAGCCGCCAAGCAGGGCAGTGAGGGCAAGGCCCGGGTATGGATTCTTCGGCAGTTGGAGCATGAGATAGCGCTGTCTTTTGATTATTGAAAAAAACGCAAGCGCATCGAGGAGCGGGCTCTTCGATGGAAATGGCTGCAGGGATTTAGAAGTGAAGCGTTTCAGCTTGCGGTGGGGAGGATATAGCGGAAGTTGTAAGAAAAAAAGACAAAATGTCGCAGGGGATTGTTGTCGCAGAGGTAACAGTCGGCACAGTTCCTGTAGGAGCGGCGGTTCGGCGCTCCGACTTGCCCGCGAAAAAGACACCGCGCTGCCTGGCACTGGCTACGCCCGTGTTCGCGGCGGTTCGGCGCCCCGACAAGCCCGCTCCCACAGGGGGATTGGGCTGGCCTTTAGATTTTGAACAAGACAGTCGCTCCTGCACGCAGGTCAGAAGCTGGTGCGCAGCCCGACTTCGACGCTACGCCCCGGTGCCGGCGCGATGTCGCGCAGGATGGAGCTGGCGTAACGCACGGTCTGGTCTGTCAGGTTTTCGCCACGTACGAACGCCAGCCACTGGCTCTGGCCAATGTCGAAGCGATAGCCGACGCTGGCGCCGAGGGTGGTGTAGCCGTCGGTGCTGTGTTCGTTGTCCGGCTTGCGGTGCTGGGAGGCGGCGTGTTGCACGTCCACCCGCGCCTGCCAGCGATCCAGCTCCCACAGCAGGCCTGTTCCCAGCCGCAGCGGGGCGATGCGTGGCAGTGGCTCGCCGGTGTCGAGGTTCTTGGCGCGGGTATAGTCGCCGGACAGCTCCAGGGCGAAGCTGCCGTAGCGGTTCTCCACCAGCTTCCAGCGATCCTGGGCCTCGATACCGTAGAAGCGCGCACGCACGCCTTGATACAGGTACTCAGGAATCCCGCCGTCGTCGTGGTCATGATCATGGTCGTGGTCGTGGTCGTCGTCACCATGGCCATGATCATGCCCTTCGCGCAGATTACCGCTGCCGATCAGGCCGATGTAGTTGCGAAAGTGGCTGTAGAACACGCCGACACTGCCCTTGTGCGTGCCGTTGTCGAAGCGCAGTGCCAGGTCGCCGGAAATCGCCTTCTCCTTGTTCAGGTTCGGGTCGCCCACTTCATAGGCGCCGGTGGCGACGTGCGCGCCGTTGGCATACAGCTCGTAGAAGGTCGGTGCGCGCTCGGTGTAGGCCAGGCTCGCCGCCAGCGCCCAGACCGGGTCGAGCTGGTACACCGCGCCCGATGACAGGCTTGCGGCATTGAAGCTGGTCGATTTGTCGGCACCGACGAAGTTTTCGTTACCCTTGGCATCCGGATCGATGCGGGTGTGCTCCAGGCGCGCGCCCAGGCTCAGGTTCAGGCGTTCGGTAGCCTGCCATTGCTCGAGCATGAACAGCGCCAGGCTGTCGGTGTCGGTGTGCGGCACAAAGGCTTCTTCACCCAGCGCCGAGAATTCGTTGCGGCTGACGTGGGCACCGATCACCCCTTCGACCGGGCCGATGGGCTGGTGGCGGGCCTCGATGCGTGCCTCATAGCCTTTGTTCTTGAAGGTGGTGTGGACCTCGCCCTCTTCGATCTCGCGGTGCTGGTAGTCGGTGTAGCCAGCGTCGACCTTGACCGAGCTGAACGGCCCTTCGAGATCGCGCAACTCCGAGGCGAAGGCGTAGTGATCCTGCTGCATGTCCAGGCGCACACCGGGCTCGGCCACCGAGCCGTAGTTGCTGTCGTAGCGGCTGTAGGACAGGCCGGCATAGCCATGATCCCAATGGTAGGCCCCGCCGATGGCGCCGCCGTCCTGGCGGCCGTCGCTGTTTTCCAGGCGATGCTTGCTGCCGGGGTCATCGGCGTCGCGCACCTTCGAGCTGCGGGCGTAGCCGGGGATGCGCAGGTCGTTGAACTGACGGCTGTTGGCGTCCAGGTGCAGGGCGAAGTTGCCGTCACCGGCTTCGAGCTTGCCGGCGCTGCTGCGTGTGGTATCGGCGCCGCCGTAGCGCAGCTCGCCGGCGCCATGGATGCCGTCGATGGGCGAGTCGGGAATGCGGTTGTCGAAGGTGTTGATCACACCGCCAATGGCGTTGCCGCCATAGAGCAGGGCGGCGGGGCCGCGGACGATCTCGACGCGGTCTACGGTGACCGGGTCCAGCGGCACGGCGTGGTCATAGGACAGCGACGAGGCATCGAGGGCACCGACGCCGTTGCGCAGGATACGGATGCGGTCGCCATCCAGGCCACGGATCACCGGGCGACTGGCGCCTGGGCCGAACCAGGTGGAGGCGACACCAGGCTGCTTGTTGAGGGTTTCACCGAGGCTGCCGTGCTGCTGTTGCAGCAGGTCGTCGCCTTCGAGCACGGTGCTTGGCGCGGCGAGTTGGCGATTGCCGAGTGGGTTGGCGGTGATCACCTGGGGTTCGAGCTCCACCGCCTGGCTGGGCGATGACGCCAGCCACAAGGCGACGGCGAGGGGAGAGAGACGCAGGGGCTTGGACAACATGAGCGTGTGACGTTCCTTGGCAGATACTTATAGTAAAGATACGTATGGATACAATATAACATTACTATTTCATCACAGAGGTTGCGTCCTGGCCAGGGGGGGCGTGCTGTGGAAGGCTCTGGCCTGGGCTGGGAGCACAGGCGGTCCGCATCCTTGCACACCGGCCCACTACACTCGTGTAAGGTGCGCATCTTTCAACGCGGGAGCACTGCATGAGCACGGCCCAACACAACGCACTGCACGGCAAGACGCTGGAGCAGATCCTCATCGAGCTGGTGGCCCACTACCAATGGCAGGGGCTGGCCGAGCGCATCGACATCCGCTGCTTCAAGAGCGACCCGAGCATCAAGTCGAGCCTGACCTTCCTGCGCAAGACGCCTTGGGCGCGGGAAAAGGTCGAGCAGCTGTACATCAAGCTGTCGCGCAAGGCTTGAGGGTGCCGCGTCCCTGGCTGACCCTGGCCGCGCTGCTCGGCTGGACGGGGTTGGCGGTGCAGTTGTACCTGGTGCTGCTGGCGCGCTGGCAGGAACAGGCCAGCCTGATCGGTGGCATGGTCAATCTATTCGGCTATTTCACCGTGCTGAGCAACACCCTGGTGGCCACGGTGCTGAGCCATGCGGCGTTCGGCCGTGAGACGGCGGCACGGCGTTGGTTCCTGGCGCCGGCGGTGAGCTCCGGTGTGCTGGTCAGTATCGTGCTGGTGGCGCTGGCCTATAGCCTGCTGCTGCGGCACCTGTGGCAGCCCGAGGGTTGGCAATGGCTGACCGATGAGTTGCTGCACGACGTGATGCCACTGGTGTTCGTGCTGTACTGGTGCGTGGCGGTGCCCAAGGGGCGCTTGCGGCTATGGCACCTGGGGGCCTGGAGCCTGTATCCGCTGGTGTATTTCCTGTTCACCTTGTGGCGAGGGCATGAGATCGGGGTCTATCCCTATCCCTTCGTCGATGTGGCGAGCCTGGGGTATGGGCGAGTGCTGCTCAATGCGCTGGCGATGTTGGCGGGGTTCTGGGGGATCGGGTTGCTGGTGATTGGGGTGGATCGGTGGTGGGGGCGGGTGAAGGGATGAGTCGGGACGAGTCGCTGCGACTCGTCCCGCGACAGGGCCGGATCGGTCTTACTCGCTACTCATCATCCGCAGTGCCCTCTGCACGCCAGTACGCAGCAGCTTTGAGCGCATTCTCTGGCACACCCTTTTCAAGCAGCAAGGCCTTGGCCTGCCGGGTCAGGCCTTTCTCCAGCGCCACCCAGCCATACAGACGGCCCTGGGGCAATGCCAGGTGTTTCACCTGCTCAAGCAGGTTCTCTTTCTGCCGACGTACCCAGATCACCTCCACCTGCGCCTTGCTGGGCAGCGGCTGGCGCTCCTGTTCATCCTCGATCTGGATGACCGCCAGCACCTGGCGTCCGGCTGGCAGTTCTTCGAGCCTTCTGGCAATGGCGGGGATGGCGGTTTCGTCGCCGATCAGCAGGTAGCTGTCGAAGATGTCCGGCACCACCATCGACGCGCGTGGGCCGGCGATATCGAGGTGCTGACCCGGCGCAGCCTGGGCAGCCCAGGTCGAGGCAGGACCGTCGCCATGCAGAACGAAATCGATGTCCAATTCCAGGGCTGTCAGGTCGATGCGTCGCGGTGTGTATTCGCGCATGGTCGGCCGCACGCCGCCGTCGCGGCCCAGGTTGCGGGCGTCGATCGCCTGTTGCTCTTCGGGCGTGCAGCCGAACAGGACCTTGACGTGGTCGTCCGTGCCCACGCTGGTGAAACCTGCCAGTTCCGCACCGCCCAGGGTGATGCGGCGCATGCGCGGGGTCAGGTCGGTGACCCGCAGCACCTGCAGGCGACGTTGGCGGATCTCGTGGTTGACGCGGTGAATGGTGTCGCTCATGGGGTTTTCTCCTGAACGGAATCGCTCGGCCCGCCTGCGATGGCCTTGGCCGTGTCGTTGAGCAGATCGCGCACCCGCTCGATTTCCTCGGGTGTCCAGCGGCCGCTGTGCATGTGCAGGGCGTGGCGCAGATTGCCGACTGCCTCGTTGATCTCTGGCGGGCGGTCATGTCCGCGCAGGGCACGCTTGCTCAGCTCGATGCGCATGCGTACGCCGTCGAGGGCGACGGCTTGTTCGGCGAGTGAATGGCGGCCGACCTCGGTGATGACATAAAGGCGTTTGCTGCCCTGGATCTGGCCACTGATCAGCTCGGCTTCCTCGAGAAAGTTGAGGGTCGGGTAGATCACCCCGGGACTGGGGCTGTAGCTGCCATCGAAGAGTCCTTCGATCTGGCGGATCAAGTCATAGCCATGGCCCGGTTGCTCGGCGAGCATCGACAGCATCAGCAGTTTCAGATCGCCAGGGGCGAACACCCGTGGGCCGCGCTCACCGCGACCGGGGCGGCGCTCGAAAGGGTCATGGGGGGCGTGGTCACGCATGGTGGGGAGGTTCCTTGTGTTTCGATATATCGCAAGATATTACTCAAGATATATCTAAACACAAACCCTTAAATGCAGATGATTATCATCTTGTTTTTTGATGGGTCGGACATCTCAGTGCATCGCCAATTGCGGCGCCTTGCATTCATTGGGGTTTCCCGGCTCCAGGTACGGCATGAGAATCGGCGCCATGCCCTTGAGCACCTGCACGGGCAGGGCCGAGGTGAACTTGAACGACTCTGCCGTGCGCCCTGGTACGAAGGCGGTGAGCGTGCCGAAGTGGTTGTCGCCAAGGAAGAACACGAAGGTGGCGGTGCGGTTCAGCGAGCGTGAGCCGATCAGCCGCCCGCCGGCGCCGTAGCTCTGCAGGCGGTTGTCACCGGTACCGGTCTTGCCACCCATCACCAGCGAGGTGCCGTCGTGCAGCTTGAAGCTGCCGGAAATGCGCCGCGCGGTACCGGCATCGACCACCTGCGACATGGCGCCTTTCAGAGCCCGCGCCACTTCTACCTTGAGGATCCGCTGGCCGCGGTCGGGATCGCTGATCAGCTTGGTTTCATAGGGCGTGCCGGCGGCGAAGTGCAGAGTGTCGATGCGCAGGGTCGGCAGGCGTACGCCATCGTTCTGGATGATGCCCACCAGTTCGGACAGCGCCGCAGGGCGGTCGCCCGAGCTGCCAATGGCCGTGGCCAGAGACGGTACCAGGTGATCGAAGGGGTAGCCGACGCGCTTCCAGCGCTGGTGGATGTCGAGAAACGCCTCGATTTCGACCATGGTACGGATGCGACTGTCACGGGCGCCCTGGTGACGGCTCTTGAACAACCAGCTGTACACCTCCTGACGCTCGAAACGACTGGCGTTGACCATGTCGGTAGGGGTGGCGCCAGGATTTTTCAGCAGGTAGCCGAGCAGCCACAGGTCCAGGGGGTGGACCTTGGCGATGAAGCCCTGGTCGGGCA
This sequence comes from Pseudomonas sp. RW3S2, assembly GCF_014268955.1. Taxonomy (NCBI): domain Bacteria; kingdom Pseudomonadati; phylum Pseudomonadota; class Gammaproteobacteria; order Pseudomonadales; family Pseudomonadaceae; genus Pseudomonas; species Pseudomonas sp. RW3S2. Next base: position 166,046 of record NZ_JABWRM010000008.1, read on the forward strand.
GGTCGTACTTGCCGGGACCGTAGGCGGCGTACATCTCCGAGAGGCGGCCGTCATTGAGCTTGGCCATGGCGGCCTTGTCCTTGGCGCTGTGCGCGCGGACGAAGGCGTTGAAGGTTTCCTGGCTGGCCTCGGGGAACAGGTAGCGGTGCACCGCCGCCAGGCGCTGGGGGGTGACGCGCATGCTGTCGAGGAAGGTGTCCAGGCGTTGCTGGGAGGTCTTGCGCTGGTACTTGCGCCAGAAGCGCATCAGGTAGTTGGTGCCCTCGCGATCGGCGAAGCGCGCCAGGTACTCCTGGCGGCGCGGATCGGCGTCATCCTTGAGCAATGGCTCGCGGTTGTAGGGTTGCTGGTAGGTGACGTAGCGCACCAGATCGCGCATCAGGCGGATGAACGGCAGGTTGATCGACTCGCGCAATGCGTCCTTGAGGGTCGGGTTGCGGCCGTTGTCCTCCTTGCGGAAGTTGTTGAACACGTGCATGCCGCCGCCGGTGAAGAATGCCTCGCCGGTATTGGCCGAGTATTTGCGCTCCAGCGCGGCGTCGAGCATGGCGTCGAGGTTCTGGTTCTTGCTGTTCTGCATCAGCCATTCCAGCGACCACTGGGTGATGCGGTCGAGGTCGGCCACTTCCACTTTCTTGAGCTCGGCCACCGGCTTGCCGGCGTACTTGTCGTGCAGCTCGGCGACGATCTCAAGGTAGGTGGTCAGCACCCGCAGCTTGGCGGTCGAGCCCAGTTCCAGCTTGCTGCCCTCGTTGATGTCGAACGGCTGGTTGGTGCTGTCGGTCTGCACCCGAACCCGCGAGCCGTCGGCGGTGCGCTCGAACAGGGTGAAGCTGTAGCTGACCTGGTCGGTGGTCTTGCTGGTCAGCAGGCGCTCGCCGATCAGGCCCATCTGCGCGGCGAACTCGGGGTCGGCGAGGTTTTTCAGGTACTGGCTGACCTGGGTCTGCAAGTCGGCTTGCAGGGTGCTGGTGGCGGAGAGGTCGAGGCGATCGAGGTCGTACAGCGGGCGGTTGAGCATGGCCGCCAGGCGGTTGCGGGCCAGGCTGATGCCCTTGTTGGTGATGATCGGCACGATGGTCGGCTGGGCCACCCAGTCGCGGTACACCGCCTTGCTGGCCAGCGCGGCGTCGGCCAGCGGGCGATCGATGATGCCGTTGGTGGCGAGCACGCGGATATGCGAGTCGGTGAGCTCGGCCAGCTCGACGCGGCCTTTGGACAGGTAATGCGAAGGCCGGCGCTGGGCGATCATCAGCGACAGCACCTCACGCAGGGCCAGGCCGCGAGCGGCCATGCTCTGGGGGTCGGTTTCGGTCGAGTTGAGCGCCTGGTTCACCTCGGCGAAGTCGGCGCCGTACCAGACCCTCAGCCCTTCTGCCATGCCATGCACTTCACCGTGCCCGGGTACCGCCGAGAGCGGCACGCTGTTCAGGTAATCGCGCACGATGCGCTGACGCGCCTCGGTGGTGTCCGGCCCGCCCTGGTAGGCGCGTACGCTGGCGGAAATCATCTGGCGGATCTTCTCGGCGCCATTGACCGTCAGCCCGTCCGGCGAGTGACGGTATTTTTCCAGTTGCGTGGCCAAGGTGCTGCCGCCTGCCGACTGGCCGGGCAGGGCGAGGTACTTGGCGACCTGGCTGTAGGCGGCCTTGGCGAAACGTGGCCAGTCCACCGCCGGGTTGTTCTGCGGATCCTTGCTGTCGAGCAGGTCGCGGTTCTCGATGAACAACAGGCTGTTGACGATCACCGGCGGGATCGAGGCGAAGTCGCCGTACAGGTGCTGGGGGTAGTGATACTGGTAGAGAGTGTCGCCGCGGCAGTCGGTGATCGACAGACCGGCCTGGATCTTCTCGACGTAGGGCACGAACAGGCCGTGGTCGACGTAGCGCATCAGCGCTGGCGAGAAACGGACCTGCTCGCTGATCAGGTAGTCGCGCTTGAGCAGACGCGGCAGGAACTGGCCCAGGGCGCTGTAGCCCAGGCGCTTGTCAAAGGGGCCGTCGCCTGGGTAGACGATCGCGTCGCTCGGTCCGCGCTCCAGCGAGTAGGTGAGGGTGCTGGCCAGGCGGCTGAACTCACGCGATTGCAGGTCCGAACTCTGCATCTCGTCATAGACGGCAAAGCCCACCGCAACCATGGCCACCAGCACGATCAGGATGATCAATCGCCACCACAACCGACGCTGACGAGGAGTCTTTGGCTGTGGGGGCTCGGCCAGAGGTGTTTCGGGTGCTTCCGTTCTGGTCTGTTCCGATTGCCACAGTGCGCCCATAGAGTTCAGTCCGGCCAAGTATTTTCGTCTTGCTTGTCTGAAGCTTAGACGCTGGCCGGACTTGGTGAAAAAATTGTGAGGGCGATGATCGGTGTATTCGGATCAGGCTGCGGCTTCGCTGTGCGGCTCGAAACTGTCGGCGCGGGCCAGTTGCCACATCCGCGAGTAGAACTGCCCGTCCACCTCGCCGGTCAGCAGCTCGCCGGGCTTGAGGAACACGTGCATCTGCGAGAACAGCTTGATCTCGGTGGCGGAAATACGCCGCACCAGGTGCTTGGCCTCCAGTTGCGCGGGGTGCTCGAGGCCTGCAGCGGCCAGCATTTCGGCCAGGGCGCGCAGGGTGTTGTGGTGGAAGTTGAGCACCCGCTGGGCCTTGTCGGGTACCACCAGTGCGCGTTGGCGCAGGGCGTCCTGGGTGGCAACGCCGGTCGGGCACTTGTTGGTGTGGCAGCTTTGTGACTGGATGCAACCGATGGCGAACATGAAGCCGCGTGCAGAGTTGGCCCAGTCGGCGCCGATGGCCAGCACGCTGGCGATGTCGAAGGCACTGACGATCTTGCCACTGGCGCCGAGCTTGATCTTGTCGCGCAGGTTCAGGCCGACCAGGGTGTTGTGCACGAACAGCAAGCCTTCGCGCAGGGGTACGCCAATGTGGTCGGTGAACTCCACGGGGGCCGCGCCGGTACCGCCTTCTTTGCCGTCGACGACGATGAAGTCGGGCAGGATGCCGGTTTCCAGCATGGCCTTGGCGATGCCCATGAATTCCCATGGGTGGCCCAGGCAGAACTTGAAGCCCACCGGTTTACCGCCAGACAGCTCACGCAGTTGGGCGATGAACTGCATCATCTCGATGGGCGTGGAGAAGGCGCTGTGGCGAGACGGCGAGATGCAGTCCTCGCCCATGACGATGCCGCGGGTGTCGGCGATTTCCTGGGTCACCTTGTGCTTGGGCAGGATGCCGCCGTGGCCGGGCTTGGCGCCCTGGCTCATCTTGATCTCGATCATCCGCACTTGCGGGTTGGCGGCCTGCTCGGCGAAGCGCGCGGGGTCGAAGCGTCCGTCCGCGGTGCGGCAGCCGAAGTAACCGCTGCCCAGCTCCCAGACCAGGTCGCCACCGTGCTCGCGGTGGTAGGGGCTGATGCTGCCTTCGCCAGTGTCATGGGCGAAGTTGCCGAGCCGGGCACCTTCGTTGAGGGCGCGGATGGCGTTGGCGCTGAGCGAACCGAAGCTCATGGCCGAGATGTTGAAGATCGACGCCGAGTAAGGCTGGCTGCACTGCGGGCCGCCGACGGTGATGCGAAAGCCTGCCGGGTCGGCCAGGGGGGCGGGGCGCATGGAGTGGCCGATGAACTCGAAGCCCGACTCATAGACATCGATCAGGGTGCCGAAAGGTTTGTCGGAGGCTTCGTTCTTGGCGCGGGCGTACACCAGCGAGCGCTGGGCGCGGGAGAAGGGCAGGGCATCGCTGTCGGATTCGAGCAGGTACTGGCGGATCTCCGGGCGGATGCCTTCGACCAGGTAGCGGATGTTGCCCAGGATCGGGTAGTTGCGGCGTACCGCATGGCGTTTCTGCAGCAGGTCGAACAGGCCGATCAGGCTGAGCACGGCGGTGGTCAGGGTGAAGGGCCACAGCCATTCGTGGTGCAGGAAGGGTAGGCTGGCCAAGGTGAACAGCACGCAGGCGGCGAACACGGCGTAACGGCTGAGGAGTGACAGACTCATGCGAAAATCCTTGCGAATGCTTCGGTCAATCAGGCTCAGGGGCCTGGGCAAACCCCGACCATAGCCCGGTCGGGTGACAAATGGCCAGCGGACGAAAGGCGAGGAAAAATGAAATTTCGGGTATCGAAAATCATTCTCAATATAGTATGTTATAAAGTATCAACTTTATTAGCGAGGTGATTTTCATGAAAGCAGGTATCCATCCCGAGTATCGTCCGGTGCTGTTCCATGACACGGCGGCGGATGTGTTCTTCCTGATCGGGTCGACCGTGGAAACGGATCGCACCCAGGTCCACAGCGACGGTCAGACCTACCCCTACGTGGCGCTGGATGTCTCCAGCGCATCGCACCCGGTGTACACCGGGCAGCAGCGCAAAACGACCGTCGAAGGGCGAGTGGCTGGGTTCAACAAGCGTTTTGCAGGGTTTGCCGGGAAGGCGAAGTAACGCTCGGTTCGCGCGGCGGGTTACCCGCAAAAAGGCCTCATCAGGTATCCTCGCCAGTCTCTGTCCAGGAATGCCCCCATGACCAAGACTATCCACATCGCCGCCGCCCTGCTCATCGACCCGGCGGGCCGTACCCTGCTGGTACGCAAGCGCGGCACCCAGGCCTTTATGCAACCGGGTGGCAAGATCGATGCGGGTGAAACGCCGGTTCAGGCGCTGGTGCGGGAGCTGCATGAAGAGCTGGGCGTGCGTGTCGATCCTGAGCAGGCGGTGCACCTGGGGCGCTTCAGCGCTCCGGCGGCCAACGAGCCGGGGTTCGAGGTGCAGGCCGAGCTGTTTCGTGTCGAGTGTGCCGAAGCGGTGTCCCCAGCTGCGGAAATCGAAGAAGTGCATTGGCTGGCCGCTGATCAGGCGCCAGCGCTGGCCCTGGCACCCTTGACCCGCGACCTGATCCTGCCGCTGTGGCGTGAAGGCCTCAGCGCACCGCGCTGACACCGTCGAGGGTGGCGAACGAGGTATCCTTGGCGGTCAGCAGGAAATCACGCATGTACGGTGCATCGAGCATGTCGGTGCGCACCGCGGCATAGAGTGTGGCGAACAGGCCTTTTTCGCCCAGACGCTTGCCCTTCACGTAGCCACGCGAGCTGTACTCGTGCAATGCCCAGTGCGGCATGCCGCACACCCCGCGACCGCTGGCGACCAGCTGCATCATCATCACTGTCAGCTCCGAGGTGCGTACCGCGGCCGGTTCGATATCGGCCGGCTCGAGGAAGCGGGTGAAGATGTCCAGGCGATCACGCTCCACCGGGTAGGTGATGAGGGTCTGCTCGGCCAGGTCGTCCGGAACGATGTAGGGCTTGCTCGCCAGCGGGTGCTGGTTGGCCACCGCCAGCATGGCTTCATAGGTGAACAGCGGCACGTAGGTGATACCCGCCAGGTCCAGCGGGTCGGAAGTCACCACCAGGTCGAGATCGCCCCGGGCCAGGGCCGGCAAGGGGGCGAAGGCAAAGCCCGAGGCCAGGTCCAGCTCGACTTCGGGCCAGGCATCGCGGAACTGGTCGATGGTCGGCATCAGCCACTGAAAGCAGCTGTGGCATTCGATGGCCATGTGCAGGCGGCCCGCGGTGCCGCCGGCGAGGCGGGCGATGTCGCGTTCGGCGCCACGCAGCAGCGGCAGCGTGGCGTCGGCCAGTTGCAGCAGGCGCAGGCCGGCGCTGGTGAAGCGGATCGGCTTGGTCTTGCGCACGAACAGTTGCATTCCCAGGCGCTCTTCCAGCTCCTTGAACTGGTGCGACAGCGCCGACTGGGTCAGGTGCAGGCGCTCGGCGGCCTCCACCAGGCTGTCGGCTTCGCGCAGGGCATGAAGGGTTTTCAGGTGACGGATTTCCAGCACTCGCAACTCCGGGAGAAACACTTGGTAATAGATCGATTGGGTTGAGTTTCTCTCATGTTGGAGTGTCTGTCGACAGAACCCTGCAGATGACCGTTCGGCGACATTAATCAAACTGTCACGCAACTGTGGCAGCGCCACCGAATGGATTTCATCAGACTCGCGCTCTACTGGGGATTTGCATTCTGGTGTTTCCTTCCATGCGGGTTTTTCTGATCTTCTTTCTTTTGTTATGCGGGGTGCCGACAGGCTTCGCAGCCGGGCGTTGCGATGCCCATGTACCGGTGCAGCGTGCCGAGCTGGGTGAGTTGAGCCTGGTCTACCAGAGCATTGGTGCGCCGGGGGATCCGGCACTGCTGCTGGTCATGGGGCTGGGCGGGCAATTGATCCACTGGCCGGATGATGTGGTAGAGGCGTTGTGTCGCCAGGGTTTTCGGGTCATCCGTTATGACAACCGTGATGTCGGCCTGTCGCGCTGGAACCAGGCGCCGGCTTCGGCCAACCTCACCGTCGAGTTGCTGCGCTACAAGCTCGGCCTGCCAGTGGCGGCACCCTACAGCCTGACCGACATGGCCGGTGACGGCCTGCACCTGATGGATGTGCTCGGGATCGAGCAGTTCCATGTGCTGGGGGTCAGCATGGGTGGGATGATCGCCCAGCACCTGGCCGCCATGGCGCCGCAGCGTGTGCGCAGCCTGACGCTGATCATGTCCAGTTCCGGGGCCGAAGGCTTGCCGGCGCCGAATCCTGCGTTGGTGCAGTTGCTGGCCCGGCGCAGCGCACCGAGCCGTGAGGTGGCGCTGGAGCAGCAGGCTGACCTGCTGGCGGCGTTGGGTAGCCCGACGGTGCACGATGATCGCGCGGTGCTGTTGCAGCAGGCGGCGTTGGCCTATGACCGGGCGTTCAACCCGGAGGGCGTCAAGCGCCAGATCATGGCGATCCTGGCGGAGCCGAGCCGAGTGGCGCTGCTCAACCAGTTGCGTGTGCCGACGCTGGTGGTGCACGGCACGGCCGACCCGCTGCTTCCGGTGATGCATGGGGTGCATCTGGCGGCGCATATCCAGGGCAGCCAGTTGCGCTTGATTCCTGGGTTGGCGCATCGCTTCCAGGAACCGTTCAAGGCGCCGTTGCTGGCAGCGGTGCTGCCTTACCTGAAGTCGCATCGCCAGGATGTGACGCACCTGGCAGGGCTTTGAGTCGGGGGCGCGGCTCCCCCTCAGCCCAACCCGTACTTCTTCACCTTGTCGAACAAGGTGGTCTTGGCCATGCCCAACTCCTGGCTGGCCTGGCTGAGGTTGCCGCCAGTGCGCTGCAAGGCATCGCTCAGCAGATTGCGCTCGAACGCTTCCACCGCCTCGGCAAAGCCCAGCCCCTGGCTGGCACCGCCACCGGCCTTCTTGAACGCCGGCAAGCCCAGCGCATAGCGCTCGGCGACATTGCGCAGCTCGCGCACATTGCCGGGCCAGTCATGGGCCATCAGCCGCGACAAGGTCTGGCTGTCCAGCTCGGGGACTTCGCGGTCGAAGCGCAGCGCCGATTGCTGCAGGAAGTGCTCGAACAACTGCAGCACGTCCTCGCGGCGCTCGCGCAATGGCGGCAACTCGAGGGTGACCACGTTGAGGCGATAGTACAGGTCGCTGCGGAACTGCCCGGCCTGGCCCATGGCGTCCAGGTCCGACTTGGTGGCAGCGATCACCCGGCAGTCCACCGGGATGCTCTGGTTCGAGCCCAGGCGTTCGAGGGTGCGCTCCTGCAAGACGCGCAGCAGCTTGATCTGCAGGTTGATCGGCATGCTCTCGACTTCATCGAGGAACAGTGTCCCGCCGTTGGCATGCTCGATCTTGCCGATCCGCCGTTTGCCGGCGCCGGTGAACGCGTTGGCTTCGTGGCCGAAGATTTCGCTCTCGAACAGGTTTTCCGGCAGGCCGCCGCAGTTCAGGGCCACGAAGGGGGCTGCCTGGCGACGGCTGAAATCGTGCAGGCAGCGGGCGACCAGTTCCTTGCCCGTGCCGGTCTCGCCTTCGATCAGTACGTTGGCCGAGGTGTCGGCGACGTTGGCGATCAGTTCGCGCAGGTTCTGCATGGCGGGCGAACGGCCGATGATGCGCCCTTCCAGCGAGCTGTGACCGGCCAGTTGCCGGCGCAGGGCGACCACTTCACGCGACAGGCCGCGCTGCTCCAGCGCCCGGCGCACGACATCGACCAGTCGTTCTGGCGAGAACGGCTTTTCCATGAAGTCGTAGGCGCCGTTGCGCATGGCACCGACGGCCATGTCGATGTCGCCGTGGCCGGTGATCAGCACCACCGGCAGGCTGCGGTCGCGGGCCTTGAGGCGATTGAGCAGCTCCAGGCCGTCGATGCCCGGCAGGCGAATGTCGCTGACGACGATCCCGGCGAAATCGTCGCCGATCCGCTCCAGGGCCTGCTCGGCGCTGCCGACGCCTTCGCAGGCGATATCCTCGAGCGCCAGCGCCTGCTGGCAGCCGAGCAGCACGTGGGGGTCGTCTTCGACGATCAGGACCGTCAAGGGTGCTTGGTTCATGGGGACCCTTCGTTCATGGGACATCGGCCGAGTCGGTGGGGGAGGTGACCAGGGGCAGGGTGAGGATGAAGGCCGTGCCGCCGCCAGCGGGGTGCTCGACGCTCAAGGTGCCCTTGGCGGCTGTGGCGAGGCTGGCCGACAAGGTCAGGCCCAGACCCAGGCCATGCTCGCCCGGTTTGGTGGTGAAGAACGGTTCGAACAGGTGCTTGCGTGCCTCGACGTCAATGCCGTGGCCGTTGTCGCGAACCCTCAGGCGGTATCTGTCGCCCATCAGTTCGCCTTCCAGCCACAACTGCGGTTGGGGTTGGGCGGTCATGGCGTCGAGGGCGTTGCCGAGCAGGTTGACCAGGATCTGCTCCAGGCGCGTCTGGTCGATGGCCAGCGGCTGATCTTCGAACTGGCGATGCAATTGCAGGTTGCATGCGCCGATGCGATTGCCGAGTACCTGCAGGGACGCTTCCACCGCCACGCCCAGCGAGGCGCGGCCGCTGTCCTCGCCGCGCCGGGCGAAGGAGCGCAGGCTGGCGGTGATACGCCCCATGCGATCGATCAGGTCATTCATGGTGCGCAGGTTGGTGCTGGCGGTCTCGAAGGCGCCGCGCTCGAGGAAGCGCACGGTATTGCCCGACAGGGTACGCAGCGCCGCCAGCGGCTGGTTCAGTTCATGGGCGATGCTGGTCGACATCTGCCCGATGGCCGCCAGCTTGCCGGCCTGGACCAACTCGTCCTGGGCATGGCGCAGGGTCTGCTCGGCGTGACGTCGTTCGCGGATCTGTCCCTTGAGCCGTTCGTTGCTGGCACGCAGGTCGGCAGTACGTTCGGCGATCCGCCGCTCCAGCAGGCTATTGGCTTCTTCCAGGGCTTCGCGGGCGGCCAGGCGCGTGGCGATCACCTTGCGCCGTTCGTTCCAGGCGATGCCGAGGATTGCCAGCAGGGCGAAGGCAACGCCGACCAGGATGCCCTGCACCATCGACTCGCGATGCAGATCCTGCAGCGGGGTAAGCAGGGTGAAGTCCCAGGGGGTGTCTGCCAGACGCCGCGTCTGAGCCAGGTAGGCGACTTCTCGCACTTTGCCCTGGACAGTTTCGCTGCTGGTCGGGAAGGTCAGCTTTTCTACACCATCGCCCAGCGTCTCGCGAGCCAGCGGTTGCAGTTCGTTGAGTGGCCACCAGTAGTACTGCAGGCTGCGCGCCAGCTCTTCCTTGATCTGCGGGGTAAGCGGGCGCACCGACTTCAACCGCCGGGCGGGGTCGCTGGAAAGGATGATGATGCCGTTCTCGTCGCTGACGAAAGCTTCGAGACGGGCGCGTTGCCAGCGCTCTTCCAGGGTGTCCAGGCGCACCTTGATCACCGCGACGCCGATGATCTTGCCGTGCTCCTCCAAGCCATGGGCCAGATAGTAGCCGGCTTCTCCGGTGGTGCTGCCGATGCCATAGAAACGCCCAGGCTGACCGCGCACGGCGTCCTGGAAGTAGGCGCGGAAGGCCAGGTCTTCACCCAGGAAGGAGTCGGCGTCGCGCCAGTTGCTGGTAGCTTGCACTCGGCCGCTGGTGTCCAGGACGTAGATGGCCCGGCTGCGGCTGCGGCGGTTCAGGCCTTCGAGGTATTCGTTGACGACCTGCCGCGAGCCGCCGTCAGGGTCGGCGAGCAGTTGCGAGACGCTGTCTTCGAGCTCCAGCAGGCTTGGCAGGTAGGTGTACTTGCTGATTTCGCTTTCGACCGTGCGCGCGTGCAGCTCGAGCTGGCGCTCGCCGTTCTCGCTCAGGGCGCGGATGCCGTTGTTTTCGCTGATCATGTAGCCGACCAGACCCAGCCCGACCATCAGCAGGACGATCAGTGGTGGGAGGAACAGTTGGCGGATCAGGCGGGATTTCACGGCAGGCTTGGCAGGGCGAAGTAGCGAAGGATCGCATTTCATCACAGTGGCCTTGTCACGACCAGCGTCCGCTGCCCTGACAGGCAGCGGACACCGGGATCATCAGTGCTGCAGGATCTTGCTGAGGAAGTGCTGGGTGCGTTCGTGGCGGCCTTCGGGGTTGCCGAAGAAATCTTCCTTCTGGCAGTCCTCGATGATGTTGCCCTTGTCCATGAAGATCACCCGGTTGGCGACCTTGCGGGCGAAGCCCATTTCGTGGGTCACGCACATCATGGTCATGCCTTCGTGGGCGAGCTCCACCATTACGTCCAGTACTTCGTTGACCATTTCCGGGTCCAGTGCCGAGGTTGGTTCGTCGAACAGCATGACGATCGGGTCCATCGACAGGGCGCGGGCGATCGCCACGCGCTGCTGCTGGCCGCCGGAGAGCTGGCCGGGGTGCTTCTTGGCATGGGCGCCGAGTCCGACCCGGTCGAGCAGGGCCAGGCCTTTCTTGGTGGCCTCCGCCTCGCTGCGGCCGAGCACCTTGCGCTGGGCGATGGTCAGGTTCTCGGTGATCGACAGGTGGGGGAACAGCTCGAAGTGCTGGAACACCATGCCCACCCGCGAACGCAGTTTGGGCAGGTTGGTCTTCGGATCGGCGATCGAGGTGCCGTCGACCACGATGTCGCCCTTCTGGAACGGCTCCAGCGCGTTGACGCACTTGATCAGGGTGGATTTGCCCGAGCCGGACGGGCCGCAGACCACCACCACTTCACCTTTCTTGACCTCGGTGGTGCAGTCGGTCAGCACCTGGAAGTCCCCGTACCACTTGTTGACATTCTTGATGGAAATCATACGGCGATCCTTTTTTGCAGACGCTTGACCAACCAGGAAGCGGAGAAACTGATAATGAAGTACACGACGCCGGCGAAGATCAGGAACTCGTGGGAGCGTCCGATGATGTCGCCGTTGGCGCGTGCCGAGTTGAGGAAGTCCACCAGGCCCACGGTGTAGACCAGCGAGGTGTCCTGGAACAGGATGATGCTCTGCTGCAGCAGCAGCGGGGTCATCTTGCGGAACGCCTGGGGCAGGATGATCAGGCGCATGCACTGGCCGTAGGTCATGCCCAGTGCCTGCGCGGCGCCCATCTGGCCCTTGGAGATCGACTGCACGCCGGCACGCACGATTTCGCAGAAGTAGGCTGCCTCGAACATCATGAAGGCCACGACGCAGGAGGTGAACGCGCCGATCGGGGTGTCTTCGCCGGTAATCCAGCGCAGCACGAAGGGCACGGCCAGGTAGAACCAGGTGATCACCAGCAGCAGCGGGATGGAGCGGAAGTAGTTGACGTAGGCGCCGGCGATATTGGCCAGCAGCTTGCTCGACGACAACCGCATCAGGGCCAGGACGGTCCCCAGCGCGATACCACCGACCACACCCATGACCATCAGTTGCAAGGTCATGACCATGCCGTCCCACAAGGCGGGCAGGGCAGGGATGATTTCGCTGAAATCCATGTCCATTATTTACCTCCCACGGAAATCAGGCCAGGCACGGCGACTTTCTTCTCGACCATGCGCATCAGCAGCATCAGGCCCATGTTCAGGGTGAAGTAGATCAGCGTGGCCAGGGTGAAGGCCTCGAACAGGTTGGCGGAGAATTCGGCGGTCTGCTTGGTCTGGGCCAGCAGCTCCATCAGGCCGATCAGCGACGCCACCGAGGAGTTCTTGAACACGTTCAGGAATTCGGAGGTGAGCGGCGGAATGATGATCCGGTAGGCCTGCGGCAGCAGCACGTTCATGTAGATCTGCGGAAGGCTGAAGCCCATCGCGCGCCCGGCAGACTCCTGTCCGCGGGGCAGGGCCTGGATACCGGTGCGCACTTGTTCACAGACACGCGCGGCGGTAAACAGGCCAAGGCAGATGATCACGCTGATCAATGCCGAGGTGGTCGGGTTGAGGTCCTGCTTGAACCACTCCTGCAGGCCCTCCGGAAGCAGGTCCGGTACCAGGAAGTACCAGATGAACAGCTGCACCAGCAGCGGTACGTTGCGGAACAGTTCCACGTAGGCAGTGGCGATGCCCGAAACCAGGCGGTTCGGCACGGTGCGCATGACGCCAAGCAGCGATCCCAGCAGCAAGGCGATGATCCAGGCAGAGATGGCGATGGCGATGGTCCAGCCCAGGCCGGTGATGTACCAGTCCAGATAGACTTCGCTGCCCACGCCGGTGGACTTGAAGAACACGCCCCAGTCCCAGTTGTAATTCATCGGGATTTCCCCTCAGACGGTTGTTTCACGGGCACCTTTGAACTTCCAAGGGCGCGGGCGCCCTCGGAAGTAAAGGTTAGACACTTATGCGTGGCCCGTCGGTTCGATTCGTGCTCGTCGGAGCACACGGGCCATTTCAGCAGGGGATCAGGACTGTTTGTCGTCCGCAGCCTTGTCGGTTGGCTCTGCGATCAGTTTCTTCAGCTCATCGCTCATCGGGAACTGCAGGTTCAGGCCTTTCGGTGGGATTGGCTGCTGGAACCACTTGTCGTAGCTCTTCTGCACCGCGCCCGACTTGTAGTAGGCGATGATGGCGTCATCGACCGCTTTCTTGAACTGCGCATCGTCCTTACGGACCATGCAGCCGTAGATTTCGTAGGATTGCGGGGTGCCGGTGATGACCCAGTCGGTCGGCTTCTTGGCCTTGGCCATTTCGCCGGCCAGCAGGGCGTCGTCCATCATGAAGGCTACGGCGCGGCCGCTTTCGAGCATGTTGAAGGCTTCACCGTGGTCCTTGGCGGAAATCACGTTCATCTTCATCTGCTTGTCGGCGTTCATGGCCTTGAGCAGGCGCTCGGAGGTTGTGCCGGCGGTGGTCACGACGTTCTTGCCAGCCAGGTCCGGGAAGTCTTTGTAGGAGGGCTGACCGTCCTTGACCTTGGTCAGCAGGCGGGTGCCGACTTCGAAGATGCCGACCGAGAAGCCGACTTGCTGCTGGCGCTCGACGTTGTTGGTGGTGGAGCCGCACTCAAGGTCGACGGTGCCGTTCTGCACCAGCGGGATGCGGGTCTGGGAGGTGACGAGGTTGTACTTGACCTTGATGTCGGTGCCCAGTTGCTTTTTCAGGGCCTCGACCACAGCCAGCTGGACGTCGTGGGAGTAGCCCACGGGCTCAGTGCTGCCAGCCAGATAGGAGAACGGAATGGAGGAGTCACGGTGGCCCAGGGTGATGGTGCCGGAGTCCTTGATCTTCTTCAGGGTGCCGGTCAGTTCTTCGGCCATGACCGGCGAAGCGATAACGGCGGCGGCGATTGCAGCGCCCAGCAATTGACGAACGATACGCATCAAATTTTCCTCGACGTTTGTTTTTTTTATGGAGCCGTTGGCGGACTCTTCGTTCAACGAACACAACAAGAAGCGGTGTGCGTTCGGCTACTAAGTGTAGAGCATGACTCGTGCCAAGCCCCCATATTCATCATAACGCCGCGAATTTTCTGGAAATTAATCTTTTCTGACGAATTATTTCCAAGGGAAGGCGTGCGGGTTTCCGAATGGCTGGGCTGGTGTCGTTCGGAAATCCGAATGGATGGGCGCGCGCCATGACCTACGCCCCCCACCCCGAGTCCATCGATAGCCTGATTGCCTCTCGCCTGCCTGGTTGACCGGTGCCTCCCTCGACCGCCTCAGGGCCCTGCAGGCGGCGATGACCCGCCAGGCCAAGGCCAACGAAGCCCTGAAGCCCATACTCGATGCCACCCCGTCTCTGGATGCCTTCGCCGAGCCCTTGATCGACGCTGCGCTGGCGCGCGATTGCACGGCCGGATGTCAGGTACAGCACCGTGAAAATTCGCCAGCGCATCGTCACGCCCAGCATCTCGGCGGCCCTGCCTGCGCCGACCTTCACCCATGTTTCCCGGCAGACGCTGCTGGCTGCGGCACTGCACAACTACCACGTCACCGAAACCAAGCCGGCACCCGGGCGCACGGGGCAACTGATCGATGCCACCGGCAAGCATCTGGGAATGGGCTTCGAAGCGTTTGCCGGGCTCTGTCGCACGCTTGACCTAGGCAAGGCGTACCAAGCCGTGTTGGCGCAGCAACTACGCCCGTCGGATTCGCCAGCCAAGGTGCATGGTCTGTTCGAAGAGAGTCTGGCCGCGCACCTGGAGGTCGCGGTGCGCGTGGCCGTGCTCAAGGGCGAGCTGGACGAGCAGAGCTATCTGGAACTGTTGCCGTTGATCGCGCCCAGGCCGATCGCTCCGCCGGTCTCGACGTCGGTGATTCCACGCCAGTTGTACCTGCTGGGCAAGTGCATCCGTGGTGTGGTCACGCTGGAGGTGCGCGCCGGTCCAGACGCCGCGGTGCGCGGGGTGATCGCCTGGCTACCAGGCGATGCGCGGCAGCCAGTGGCGCGATACCCTTCATGGGCCGCGCTGTACCAGGCGTTGGCCGAGAAGTTGACTGACAAATCCTATCGCACGTTCTTTTCCCGTTTTGTCAGTGAGCGTGATCGACCTCGTTTCTTCTCCCGCCTCCTCGAGTTGAACCGGGCGCTGGGCACAGGTGAAACGTTGGCGCTGGATGGACGCCATCAGGCCATCGACGGAAAGCTGTTCGCCTACTTGCGTGAATTGCACATCGCCAAGCTCTTCGACGACGCGCGGGTACTGGCGGTGCCCACCGGCGATGAAGATGAGGAGGATCGGCGCGAGCGTCTGGATGCCTACCTCGGCCTGGGGCTCGATGTACTGAACCTGGCCGGGCTGTTCGTCCCACTGCTCGGGCAGGCCATGCTGGTGGTGGGGGCCCTGCAGATTGCCGATGAAGTGTACGAGGGCTACCTGGATTGGAGCGTCGGTGATCGGCAAGGTGCGCTGGATCACCTCTTCGGTGTGGCTGAAAACATCGCGGTCGGCGTAGCCGTTGGCATTGGGGCTTCGGCAGCGAGGGAGGCGCTGCAGCGGGTGGCCTTCGTCGATGCCCTGGTGCCGCTGCGTAACGAGGCGGGGGCGTTGCGGCTGCACGCCTGGGCATTGGTGGATGAGGTGGAGATTCGTCTTTTCTACCGGCTCAAACTGGCTTACGCCCTGGACCTGCCGATCGAACCCGAGACGATGCATTACCAGAGTTTCGCCAACGTCAACACCAGCGACTTGTTGCGGGCCCGACGGGAGGTCCTGGCGGCCGAGAACACCCAGTCGCTCGCTGATTCCCTATCGCAGCGTCCGTTCTGGGAAGCCTATGCGCGACATCATTACAACGACAGGTTCGGCGAGGTAGTAGAGCGCTTTCATACGCGCTTGGCCGATCTGGAGGCTTACGTAGGCAAGGGGGCGATCGATGAATGGACGTTCGATCTGCGCAGCAGGGCCAAGCTGCTGCGCGAACTGGCCGAAGAGGCGTTTGCTCGTGTGTAGAAACAGGGACGGGCTGGCGCGGCGCCACCCCGTCGATGGACTCAGGCCGCGCGGACCCGGGCCCGGTTCGAGGCGGCCTGCTGCAGGTAGTCGGCCAGAGCCTGTTGCTCGGCAGCACTGGTGAACAGGCCCAGTTTGGTGCGACGCCAAAGAATATCGTCCACGCTGACGGCCCATTCCGCGGCGCACAGGTAGTCCACCTCGCGGCTGAACAAGCCGCCACCGATCGACTGACCAAGATCGTCCGGCCCTTGTACACCTTCGAGCAGACGCCAGACCCGACTGCCGTAAGTCAGTACCCAGCGCTTGGCGATGTCCACCGGCAGCCAGCCGTGGCGCGCCAGAACGGCATCGACCAGGGCCTGCACGCTGGTCATGCCTTCGCCGCCTGGCAATGGCGCACTGGCAGTCCAGCTGCCGCGCATCTGGGAGAAGAAGGGCTTGAGTTCGGCCATGGCCGACTCTGCCAGCTTGCGGTAGGTGGTCAGCTTGCCGCCGAACACCGAAAGCAGGGGCGCCTGCCCCTCGCTGGCGGACAACGCCAGGGTGTAGTCGCGGGTAACGGCCGAGGGGTTGTCCGACTCGTCGTTGCACAGCGGGCGTACGCCGGAGTAGGTGTGCTGGATGTCGGCGCGTGACAATTGATGATTGAAATGTTCGTTGACCACCTTGAGCAGGTAGTCGGTTTCCGCGTCGGTGATCGCCACCTTGGCCGGGTCGCCGCTGTATTCACGGTCGGTGGTGCCGATCAGGGTGAAGCGGTCCAGATAAGGGATGCAGAAGACGATGCGCTGGTCTTCGTTCTGCAGGATGTAGGCGTGTTCGCCTTCGTACAGCCGCGGCACGATGAGATGGCTGCCCTGGATCAGGCGGATGCCGTAGGGCGCGTCGAGCTTGAGGTCGTCCTTGATGAAGTTTGCCACCCAAGGGCCGGCGGCGTTGACCAGGGCGCGGGCGCGGATGGTCTGCAGGCTACCGTCGGCATGCTGCAGCTCAACCTGCCACAGGCCATCGACACGTTCGGCGCGCAAGCAGCGGGTACGGGTGTGCAGGTGGGCACCTTTTTCGCGGGCAGCCATGGCGTTGAGTACCACCAGGCGAGCGTCATCGACTGCGCAATCGGCATATTCGAAACCGCGGGTGATCGTGGGCTTGAGCGGATATCCGGCACCAAAACGCAGGCTGCGCGAGGCGCCCAGGCGTTTGCGCTTGCCCAGATGATCGTAGAGGAACAGGCCGGCGCGAATCATCCAGGCCGGACGCAGGTGCGGACGGTGTGGCAACACGAAGCGCATGGGTTTGACGATGTGCGGCGCCTTGGCCAGCAGCACTTCCCGCTCGGCCAGGGCTTCACGTACCAGGCGGAATTCGTAGTGTTCCAGGTAGCGCAGGCCACCATGGATGAGCTTGCTGCTCGCCGAGGAGGTGTGCTGGGCCAGGTCGTCCTTCTCGCACAGGAAGACCTTCAGGCCGCGCCCAGCAGCATCGGCGGCGATACCGACGCCATTGATGCCACCGCCGATCACGGCGAGGTCATAGCAGTCGGCGAGGGGCGGCTGGGGCTGGACGGGCTGGGACACGGGCAAGGCCTCCTAGGAGCGGTTCACAGCGAATGTGAACATCTATGTTCGTTTCCGAAAATAGTAGCGCAACAAAATGGCCATCGCCAGTCGCTGATCATAGAAAATACTGATCAGATGGCAATAAAGTGAACATTAGTGAACATTCCATGGCGCTGTCTCACCGGCGGATCACCACCGGCGAGGTGCAGCGGTGCGCGCTCAGACTACTTCCAGGCGGATCTTGTACTGGTTCAGCAGTTGCGTGAGCGTGGGAGTGGGATGCTGGTCGGTCACCAGGCAGTCGATCAGGTTGATCGAGCCCAGGCGCACCATGGCGTTGCGCCCGAACTTGCTGGAGTCGGCAGCAAGGATGACCTGCCGGGCATTGGCGATGATGGCCTGGGATACCCGTACTTCCTGGTAGTCGAAGTCCAGCAGGCTGCCGTCTTCGTCGATGCCACTGATGCCGACCAGGGCGAAATCGACCTTGAACTGGCTGATGAAGTCGACGCTGGCCTGCCCCACCACACCGCCGTCACGGCGAACCGTACCGCCTGCCACCAGGACTTCGAAGTCATCCTTGGCACCGAGGATCGACGCCACGTGCAAGTTGTTGGTGATGACCTTCAGGTGGCTGTGGTTGAGCAGGGCCCGGGCGATGGATTCGGTGGTGGTGCCGATATTGATGAACAGCGAGGCGTGATCGGGGATCTGCCGGGCGACGGCCTCGGCGATGCGTTGTTTCTCGTCGCGCATCTGGTCGGCGCGCATGGCGTAGGCGGTGTTCTCCACGCTCGAGTCATAGGCGGCACCACCGTGATAGCGGCGCAGCAGGTTGACCTCGGCGAGCTGGTTGATGTCGCGACGGATGGTCTGGGGCGTGACGACGAACAACTGCGCCATTTCCTCGATACTGACGTAGCCGCGTTCGCGCACCAGTTCGAGGATTTGTTGTTGGCGAGGGGGCAGATTCATGGGCGGTCCTTTGGGGCTGCCGGACAAATGCTGCAATGATGCCGTAGGAAGGGGATGACGACCAGTAGACTGTTGTCGCTAACCTGTGCTGGTACTTCTGTGGAAGCGGCCTTGCGCCGCGATCGGGCGTGCAAGGCCGTTCCTGAACGGATCGAGTGAGAGGCTGACGTCAGCCTTCGTGATCTTCCCAGTCGCGGGTGCGCTCGATGGCTTTCTTCCAGCCCGCGTACAACTTTTCTTTCTGCGCGTCATCCAGTTGCGGGCTGAACTCGCGTTCGATGATCGCCTTGTCGCGCAACTCGTCGAGGCTGCTCCAGAAGCCACAGGCCAGGCCTGCCAGGTAGGCGGCGCCGAGGGCGGTGGTTTCGCGCATTTTCGGACGCTCCACGCAGGTGCCGAGGATGTCGGCCTGGAACTGCATGAGGAAGTTGTTGGCCACCGCGCCACCGTCCACGCGCAGCTCCGAGAGGCGCTGGCCGCAGTCGTGCTGCATGGCGTCGAGCACGTCGCGGGTCTGGTAGGCGATCGATTCCAGGGCGGCACGGATGATGTGGTCGACCTTGACGCCACGGGTCAGGCCGAACAGCGCGCCGCGGGCGTACGGATCCCAGTAGGGGGCGCCGAGGCCGGTGAAGGCAGGCACCAGGTAGACGCCGTTGCTGTCCTTCACCTTGCTGGCGAAGTACTCGGTGTCGAGCGCGTCGTTGACGATCTTCAGCTCGTCGCGCAGCCACTGGACCGTGGAGCCACCGTTGAACACTGCGCCTTCGAGGGCGTAGGCCACTTCGCCACGAGGGCCGCAGGCGATGGTGGTGAGCAGGCCATGGGACGAGGTGACGGCCTTGTCGCCGGTGTTCATCAGCAGGAAGCAGCCGGTGCCATAGGTATTCTTGGCCTGGCCCGGCTCCACGCACATCTGGCCGAACAGCGCCGACTGCTGGTCGCCGGCGATACCGGCGATGGCGATACCGCTCTTGGTGTGGCCGTAGACCTCCGAGGACGGGCGTACCTGAGGCAGCATCTGCCGCGGGATGCCGAGGATGTCCAGCAGCTTGTCATCCCATTGCAGGGTGTGAATGTTGAACATCAGCGTGCGTGAGGCGTTGGTGTAGTCGGTGACGTGCACCTTGCCGCCGGAGAATTTCCAGATCAGCCAGCTGTCGACGGTGCCGAACAGCAGTTCGCCCCGTTCGGCACGTTCGCGGGCGCCTTCGACGTTGTCGAGGATCCACTTGAGCTTGGTGCCGGAGAAGTATGGGTCGGTGACCAGGCCGGTGGTTTCGCGGATGTACTGCTCGTGGCCGTCACGCTTGAGCTGGGCACAGATCTCGGTGCTGCGGCGGCACTGCCAGACGATGGCGTTGTATACCGGGCGACCGGTTTCCTTGTCCCACACCACGGTGGTTTCGCGCTGGTTGGTGATACCGATCGCTGCCACCTGGGCGTGGCTCAGGCCTGCCTGCGCCAGGGCCTCGACCATGGTCGCGCTCTGCGTGGCGAAGATCTCCATCGGGTCGTGTTCGACCCAGCCAGCTTGCGGATAGTGTTGGGCGAACTCGCGCTGGGAGGTGCCGACCACATTGGCGTCGCGGTCGAAGATGATCGCCCGCGAACTGGTGGTGCCCTGGTCCAGGGCGATGATGTAGTTCTTATTCTGGGTGTCTGTCATGGTCGTTGCCTTGCACGAAAAGGGAGTGAGTCGGGGAGGGCGGGCGAGATCGCGCAGCGCCGGTCTCAGGAAGTTTGAGTATCGCCCTGGGTAGCAGCATCTGTCTGTGGGTTCGTGGCGTCGGCCGTCGGCAGGTTGCGGGCAATCAGGACGCCATAGCCCGCAGCCCCCAGGCACGCGCCGAGGATCGGTGCGAACACCGGAACCAGGAAGTAGGGAATGTCCCGTCCACCCGTGAAGGCAATTTCGCCCCAACCCGCCAGGAATGTCATGAGTTTGGGCCCGAAATCCCGTGCCGGGTTCATCGCGAAGCCGGTGAGCGGCCCCATGGCGCTGCCGATCACCGCGATCAGCAGGCCGATCAGCAGCGGTGCGGTGGCGCCACGCGGCAGGCCGTTGTTGTCATCGGTCAGCGCCATGATCACGGCCATGAGAATGGCAGTGATCACCACTTCAACCAAGAACGCCTGGCCGATGGACAGCGACGGATGCGCATAGGTGGAAAACACCGACGCCAGCTCGAGACTGGCCTGGCTGCCCCTGACCATGCTGTGCGCCTGTTCGAAATCGAAGAACAGCGTGCTGTACAGGGTGTAGACCAATGCCGCACCACAAAACGCGCCGCAGACCTGGGCGAGTATATAGAAAGGCAGTTTGCGCCTGTCGAAACCGGCGAACAGGGTCAGCGCGATGCTGACGGCCGGGTTCAGGTGCGCACCGGAAACGCCAGCGCTGAGGTAGATCGCCATGCTGACGCCGACACCCCAGATGATGCTGATTTCCCAGAGTCCGAAGCTGGCACCCGCGACCTTGAGCGCGGCCACGCAACCGGTACCGAAGAAGATGAGCAATGCTGTACCCAGGAACTCGGCCATGCACTGGCCGGAAAGCGTTGGTTGTCGTAGAGCTGTCGTCATGTAGGACCTTCGGTTCTTGTTGTTGTGAGGCGCTGGGCGCTCGGGTGTCGACGCCGGTTGTCCATCCCCATGAACGACCGGCGAGTGTACGGGTGCGCACTATTTATGTGCGCATTTCTTCATAAACGAAAAAATATAGACAAGAAACGCTGATGTCAAAGGTCGAAAGTGAACGGTCGGCCACATTCTGACCCACGAACATGAACCTGCCTGCACAGGTCCGGTGCACGCCCCTAAGTCCGCTGGCTGGCCCCCGGGATTTGCCCTAAAGTAGCCGGCAAGCTGTCATTGACTGGAGCTGTACATGACCCCCGCACTCGACCTGCTGAAGAAGGCGCGCGCCGAACATCGCGTGCTCAGCTACGAACACGACCCCAAATCCGCCTCCTATGGCCTGGAAGCCGCCGAGAAGCTCGGGCTCGATCCGCAGCAGGTGTTCAAGACGCTGCTGGCCAGCAGCGAGAAAGGTGAGTTGCTGGTGGCAGTGGTGCCGGTGATCGGCACGCTCGATCTCAAGGCGCTCGCCCAGGCTGCGGGGGTAAAGAAGTGCGAGATGGCCGACCCTGCCGCGGCCCAGCGGGCCACGGGTTATCTGGTCGGTGGCATCAGCCCTTTAGGGCAGAAGAAGCGCCTGCGCACCTTCATCGATGAGTCGGCGCAGCAGTTCGCCAGCATTCATGTCAGCGCCGGACGGCGCGGGCTCGAGGTGGAGCTGGCAGCCGCGGTGCTGGCCGAGCATACCCAGGGCACGTTTGCCGGGATCGGCAGAGGCTGAGGGCGTGCAGGAAAGCGGCTTCAGGTCGCCGAGCTGTAGCGGCGCACGCCGTTTTCCTGTATCTGCAACTGCGCCGCGACACTTCCCGGTACGGCGAACAGCACCAGATGGTCAGCCGCTACGGCGATGCCTACGTCCTGGCCGACCTGGTGATCGACATGACTGGGGAAAATCGCCTCCAGCTGGCTACCGGTGGGCAATTCCAGGCGATAGAGCGTCGAGGCGCCCAGGAAACTCTTGCCATTGATGCGCGCGCGCAGCGTGCTGTCTGGTGCGTGCACGATGTCGTCCGGACGCAGCAGGACATCCACCGAACTGCCCACCGGCATCAGGTAGGCACGATTGCCGCGCAGTTCACCGAGCTCGGTGTTCACCGATTCCGGGCTGCTCATCTGGCCGCGGATGAAGTAGCCCTGGCCGATGAAGCTGGCCACGAACGGCGTCTGTGGCTCGTGATAGAGGTTGTAGGGCGTATCCCATTGTTCCAGGCGACCTTCCTTGAACACGCCGACATGATCGCTGACGGCGAAGGCTTCTTCCTGGTCGTGGGTGACCAGAATTGCGCTGGTGCCGCGGCTCTTGAGAATGTCGCGCACCTCGTGGCTCAGGCGTCGTCGCAGCTCCACGTCGAGGTTGGAGAACGGTTCGTCGAGCAGCAGCAATTGCGGCTCTGGCGCCAGCGCGCGGGCCAGGGCGACACGCTGCTGCTGGCCGCCGGAAAGTTCATGGGGGTAGCGTGCACCCAGACCGCCGAGCTTGACCAGCTCGAGCATTTCCTCGACCACTTCGCCTTGGCGCGGATGCTTGCCGATGCCGAAGGCAATGTTCTGTGCCACGGTCAGGTGTGGGAACAGCGCGTAGTCCTGGAACACCATGCCGATCCGGCGTTTTTCGGGGGCGAGGGTGAAGCCTGCGCGGGAGATGACGTCCCCGGCCAGCTGGATCTCGCCGTCATGCACCGGCTCGAAGCCGGCGATGGCGCGCAGGGTGGTGGTTTTGCCGCAACCCGAAGAGCCCAGCAGGCAACCAATGTCGCCTGCGTTCAGGTGCAGGTTGAGGTTCTGGACGATGCGCTGCTCGCCATAGCCACAGGCGAGGTTGCGCAGGTTGAGCAGCAGGGGTTGACTCATGCGTGGTGGTAAGCCGGTTCTACAAGGAATTCAAGAAGGGCCTTCTGTGCATGCAGGCGGTTCTCGGCCTGGTCCCAGGCGACCGAACGTGGGTCGTCGAGCAGATCCTGGCTGATTTCCTCACCGCGGTGGGCGGGCAGGCAGTGCATGAACAGGGCGTCGGGTGCCGCCAGGTCGAGCAGTTCGCGGGTGACCTGGTACGGCGCGAAATGCGCCAGGCGCCGTGCAGTTTCCTCTTCCTGACCCATGGAAGTCCAGACATCCGTGGTCACCAGGTGCGCGCCGCGTACCGCTTCCTTCGGATCACGGATGATCCGTACGCGTTCGCCACCGAGCTCGAGGAAGCGTGGATCGGGCTCGTAGCCCTCCGGGCAGGCAATGTGCAGCTGGAAATCGAACTGGCGGGCCGCCTCGATGTAGGAGTTGCACATGTTGAAGCCATCGCCGATCCAGGCCACGGTCTTGCCCTGGATCGAGCCACGGTGTTCGACGAAGGTCTGCATGTCGGCCAGCAGTTGGCAGGGGTGCGATTCGTCGGACAGGCCATTGATCAACGGCACCTTCGAATGCGCGGCGAATTCGGTCAGGGTGCTGTGGGCATGGGTGCGGATCATCACCGCGTCGACCATGCTCGAGAGCACGATGGCGCTGTCGCTGATCGGCTCACCGCGACCCAGTTGCGTGTCGCGCGGGGACAGGAAGATCGCCTGGCCGCCGAGCTGGATCATGCCCGCTTCGAACGATACGCGGGTGCGGGTCGATGACTTCTCGAAGATCATGCCCAGCACGCGGTTCTTCAGGGGTTCGAAGAGCACGCCTCGCTTGCGCAGGTCCTTCAGCTCGATGCCTCGACGGATCACGCCGAGCAATTCGTCAGCGGTGAAATCCAGCAGGGAGAGAAAGTGCCTGGTGCTCATGATTGACTACCTTATCTGCAACGGTTTGCAGGTCGACCGTATGGTTTTTTTTGACAACGGGAGTGACCTGCGGCGTAAGCCGCACGGGGCGGACGGAATAGGGAAAGGCGCAATACTATAATTAAATGTCGCCTGAAACCAAGAGGGGAAACAGCGGGGCTGTTTCAAAGGGTGTCGTAAACCCTTGTGGAAGGTCTGTTTTTTATTTTCTACAGGGGGTTGTACACGGCTTGGCAGGGCTTTGGCAAACGCCGTGTCGCGAATCGTGTGCCTGATGACGTCCGATTCACACGACTAAGCGGCGTGGCATCGGTGATCGGCCGGGGGCATAGTCGGAGCTTCCAGAACAACAAGGCAGAGGCGGCCATGACCAAGACCCTGCATCACCGTGCCTGTCACCTGTGCGAGGCCATCTGCGGCCTCAATATCGAAGTCAGCCATGCGCCCGATGGGCGGGCGTCGATCAGCGCGATCAAGGGCGATCCGCAGGACCCATTCAGCCGAGGACACATCTGTCCCAAGGCGGTGGCGCTGCAGGACATCCAGGAAGACCCTGACCGCTTGCGCCAGCCTCATCGGCGCGTGGGGGAGCGCTGGGAGCCAATCGCCTGGGATGAGGCATTTGCGCTGGCTGCCGAACGCTTGTGGAGCATCCAGCAGGCGCATGGGCGCAACGCCGTGGCGGTCTACCAGGGCAATCCCAGCGTGCACAATTACGGCCTGATGACTCACAGCAACTACTTTCTGGGGCTGCTCAAGACGCGCAACCGGTTTTCCGCCACCTCCGTCGACCAGTTGCCCCAGCACCTGACCAGCCACCTGATGTATGGCCATGGCCTGCTGCTGCCGATCCCCGATATCGACCACACCGATTTCATGCTCATCCTCGGCGGCAACCCATTGGCGTCCAATGGCAGCATCATGACCGTGCCGGACGTGGAAAAACGCTTGAAGGCGCTGCGTGCCCGCGGCGGGCGGCTGGTGGTGATCGACCCCCGACGCAGTGAAACGGCGGCGATGGCCGATCAGCACCTGTTCATCCGTCCTGGCGGTGATGCGGCGTTGCTGTGTGGCCTGCTCAACACCTTGTTCAGTGAAAACCTGGCGCGTGGCTCGCATCTGCCGATCGATGGGCTCGAGCAGGTGCGCGAGGCGATCTCGCCCTTCACGGCGCAAGCCATGAGCCCGCTGTGCGGCATCGAGGCCGGGCAGATTCGCCAGCTGGCGCGCGATTTCGCTGCGGCCGGCAGTGCCGTGTGCTACGGGCGCATGGGTGTCTCCACCCAGACCTTCGGCACGCTCTGCCATTGGCTGGTGCAACTGATCAATCTGGTCACCGGCAACCTCGATCGCCAAGGTGGTGCACTGTGCACCGAGCCTGCGGTTGACCTGGTCGCCAGTACCTCGGGCGGTCACTTCAACCAGTGGCAGAGCCGGGTCTCTGGCCTGCCGGAGTACGGCGGGGAGCTGCCAGTTGCGGCGTTGGCCGAGGAAGTGCTGACACCCGGCGAAGGTCAGGTGAGGGCGCTGGTGACCGTCGCCGGCAACCCGGTGTTGTCCACGCCCAACGGCCGCCAGCTCGACGGGGCGCTGGCGGGCCTTGAGTTCATGCTCAGCATCGACCTGTACATCAATGAAACCACGCGCCACGCCGACCTGATCCTGCCTTCCACGTCGGCGCTGGAAAACGATCACTACGACAGCACTTTCAACCTGCTCGCAGTGCGCAACGTCACCCGTTTCAACCGAGCGATCCTGGCCAAGCCAGAGGGGGCGCTACATGATTGGGAGATCTTTGTCGGGCTGGCGCGAGCGTTCGCCGAGCGTGCGGCGCTCGAGTTAAAGCCGACCCTGCCTCCGGCGCAGATGATCGACCTGGCGCTGCGCAAAGGCCCGCGCGGCGAGGCGTCGCCATGGGGGTTGTCGTTGCAGGCGCTGGACGCCTACCCTCATGGACTCGACCTGGGGCCGTTGCAACCCAATCTTGCTGCTCGGCTGCGTACCCCAGGTCAGGTTGTGCAGGCCGCGCCACAGGTGCTGCTCGACGATCTCCAGCGCTTGGCGCGGCAGGTGCCGATGGCGCACGACCAGTTGTTGCTGATTGGCCGTCGGCATGTGCGCAGCAACAATTCCTGGATGCACAACTTCCATCGCCTGGTCAAAGGCAAGCCACGGCACCAATTGCTGATGCATCCGCAGGACTTGCAGCAGCGCCAGCTCGAGGACGGGCAATGGGTAAGGGTTCGCTCGCGTACCGGTAGCCTGGAGGTGCAGGTTCTGGCCAGTGAAGAGATGATGCCCGGGGTGGTCAGCCTGCCGCATGGCTACGGGCATGGTCGCCAGGGTGTTCGCTTGCAGATTGCCCACGCACAGCCGGGGGTGAGTGCCAATGACCTGACCGATGAACGGCTGCGCGATGCGTTGTCGGGCAATGCCGCGCTCAATGGAGTACCGGTGCAGGTGGAGGCGGCCTGATTGCGAAATGGGGCGGCTTGACGCCCCAGATCCATTACCGAGCACGACACTCGGCTTTCCGATACAATGCGTCACCGTGCCGACGACCGTGTCGGAAAGTTCAGCCGAGGTGCTCCATGGATATCATCGAAACAATCAAAGAGCAGATTGCCAACAACACCATTCTGCTTTACATGAAAGGCTCGCCGAATGCCCCGCAGTGCGGCTTCTCGGCCCGTGCTTCGCAGGCTGTGATGGGTTGTGGCGAGAAATTCGCCTACGTCGACATCCTGCAGAACCCGGAAATCCGCGCCAACCTGCCCAAGTATGCCAACTGGCCAACCTTCCCTCAGCTGTGGGTAGGTGGTGAGCTGGTGGGGGGCAGCGACATCATGCTGGAGATGTTCGAGAAGGGTGAACTGCAGACCCTGATCAAGGAAGCAGCCGCCAAGGCCAAGGCTTCCGAGGCCTGATCCAGGTTTACCGCCGGCATGAAAAAGCCCCGCCTAGGCGGGGCTTTTTCATGGGTGCTATCCAGGGAGGCTTATTCTTCGCCCATCTGCGACTGCAGGTAGTTCTCGATGCCGATCTTGTCGATCAGGCCCAGCTGGGTTTCCAGCCAGTCGATGTGCTCTTCCTCGGACTCGAGGATGTCTTCGAGCAATTCGCGGGAGCCGAAGTCGCCGACCGTTTCGCAGTGCGCGATGGCGGCTTTCAGGTCAACCAGGCCTTTCTGCTCGATCTTCAGGTCGCACTCGAGCATTTCCTTGGTGTGCTCGCCGATCAGCAGCTTGCCCAGGTCCTGGACGTTGGGGATGCCTTCGAGGAAGAGAATACGCTTGATCAGCTTGTCAGCGTGCTTCATCTCGTCGATGGATTCCTTGTACTCGTGCTTGCCGAGCTTGTTCAGGCCCCAATCTTCGTACATGCGTGCGTGCAGGAAGTACTGGTTGATCGCGACCAGCTCGTTTCCGAGGATCTTGTTGAGATGCTGGATGACGCTTACGTCGCCTTTCATGATCGGGTTCCTGCCCTGTAGAAGTGTGCCAATGCAGGAAGTTTGAGCCCGACAACTTCGCGTGTCAAACCTAAGTTCTTGAATAATAAGTGAAAATTAATAGGAATAAGAATGTTTGTGAACCGCGTTCGAAGGCTAACTTATTGAATTACAGGCATAAAAAAACCGGACACGAGGTCCGGTTCTTCAAAATCGGGGTGTTTCAGGCGGCGTTAAATTCTACCGGATAAGGCAGGGCGGCCGTTTGACTGAGCTGAAGGTCTGTCAATGTTTCACGGACCACCTGCTTGGCGAGGCACGCACACTTGCCGCACTGGCTGGCGACGTTGGTGGCGGCACGGACTTCCTTGTAGCTGCAGCATCCTTCGTAGATCGCATCACGGATCTGTCCATCGGTTACGCCGACGCAGAGACATACATACATAAGGTCAGACCATCGCTGGTTGAGTCGATGGGGTGGAGCTTAATGGTAATGAGAATGCTTGTCAAAGCACTTGAAGAAAGCTTCATCTTCCCGCGACCGGTGGTTCGATTCGGCCTGTCACGATAAGCCGTGTATGATGGTCGGCCTTTGTTGGATGCCGGGCGTGCCAGCCTCGCCCGGGCAACGGTTTTTCACCATCATCAGGAGATAACGAATGAGCGTGCTCGTTGGTAAACAAGCCCCGGACTTCACCGTTCCAGCCGTGCTGGGCAACGGCGAGATCGTCGACAGCTTCAACCTGGCTTCGGCCATCAAGGGCAAGTACGGCCTGGTGTTCTTCTACCCACTGGACTTCACCTTCGTCTGCCCGTCCGAGCTGATCGCCCTGGACAACCGCATTCCTGACTTCGAAGCCCGTGGCGTGGAAGTGATCGGCGTGTCGATCGACTCGCACTTCACCCACAACGCCTGGCGTAACACCCCGGTCAACAACGGCGGTATCGGTCAGGTCAAGTACACCCTGGCGGCCGACATCACCCACGAAATCTGCAAGGCCTACGACGTCGAGTCCGAAGGCGGCGTAGCCTTCCGTGGTGCCTTCCTGATCGACAAGAACGGCGTTGTTCGTTCGCAGATCGTCAACGACCTGCCACTGGGCCGTAACATGGACGAGCTGCTGCGTCTGGTTGACGCCCTGCAATTCCACGAAGAGCACGGCGAAGTCTGCCCGGCCAACTGGAAGAAAGGCGACAAGGGTATGAACGCTTCGCCGGAAGGTGTTGCGGCCTACCTGAGCGAGAACGCTGGCAAGCTGTAATCGCCACGCGTAAAAAAACCGGCCCATGTGGCCGGTTTTTTTGTGTCTGGCATCCTGGAGCGCTGCGCGCCCCAGGATTTCGACTCAGTCGTTGAAGTCGCGCCAGCCGCCCATCTCTTTCCAGCGGTTGACGATCCCGCAGAACAGCTCGGCGGTCTTCTCGGTGTCGTAACGTGCCGAATGCGCCTCGCGCCCATCGAAGTCGATATCGGCACTCTGGCAGGCCCGCGCCAGTACGGTCTGACCATAGGCCAGCCCCGCCAGCGTCGCGGTGTCGAAGCTGGAGAACGGGTGGAAGGGGTTGCGCTTGAGATCGTTGCGCGCCACCGCGGCGTTGAGGAAGCCCAAGTCGAAGCTGCTGTTATGGCCGACCAGGATCGCCCGCTTGCAGCCATTGGCCTTGAGCGCTTTGCGCACGCCGCGGAAGATATCGGTGAGCGCGCTTTCTTCGCTCACGGCCATGCGCAGCGGGTGGTCCAGCTTGATGCCGGTGAATTCCAGCGCCGCCGCTTCGATATTCGCGCCTTCGAAAGGCTCGACACGGTAGAAGTAGGTGTGTTCCGGGAACAGGAAGCCCTTCTCGTCCATGCCGATGGTGACGGCGGCGATTTCCAGCAGCGCGTCGGTGGCGCTGTTGAAGCCGCCGGTCTCGACGTCCACGACCACCGGCAGGTAGCCACGGAAGCGCTCGGCCATCGGGTGGCGCGAGCTGCTGCCTACCTGACCGTCCTGGTCGTCATCGTAAAGGTCTTCGCTCACGCGTTGTCCTCCAACAGGCGCCAGCGCAGCGTTTCGCCAGCGCGCAGCGGAACCACGGTGGTGTCGCCGAACGGCAGGCTCGCCGGGGCGGTCCAGTCCTCGCGCACCAGGGTGATGGTGTCGGTGTTTGCCGGCAGGCCGTAGAACGCCGGGCCATGCAGGCTGGCGAAACCTTCCAGCTTGTCCAGGGCGTTACGCTGTTCGAAGGCTTCGGCGTACAGCTCGATCGCCGCGTAGGCGGTGTAGCAGCCTGCGCAGCCGCAGGCAGCTTCCTTGGCGTGCTTGGCGTGTGGCGCCGAGTCGGTGCCGAGGAAGAACTTCGGATTGCCACTGGTGGCCGCGTCCAGCAATGCCAGCTGGTGGGTGTTGCGCTTGAGGATCGGCAGGCAATAGAAGTGTGGGCGAATACCGCCGACCAGCATGTGGTTGCGGTTGTACAGCAGGTGCTGGGCGGTGATGGTTGCACCGACGTGGGCTGGCGCCTCGGTGACGAACTGCGCGGCATCGCTGGTGGTGATGTGCTCGAACACCACCTTGAGTGTCGGGAAGCGTTCGACCAGGCGACGCATGTGCTCGTCGATGAAACGCTTTTCGCGGTCGAACACGTCGATCTCCGAGCGCGTCACTTCACCGTGGACCAGCAGCGGCAGGCCAGTCTCGGCCAGTGCCTCGATCGCCGGGAAAATGTTGTCGATGCTGGTCACGCCCGAGTCGGAGTTGGTCGTGGCACCGGCCGGATAAAGCTTGGCGGCATAGACGATGCCGCTGGCCTTGGCTGCGCGGATGTCCTCGGGGCTGGTACGGTCGGTCAGGTACAGCACCATCAGCGGCTCGAAGCGACTGCCGGCCGGACGGGCGGCGAGGATGCGCTGGCGGTAGGCGTCGGCTTCAGTGGCGTTGCGTACCGGTGGAACCAGGTTGGGCATGATGATGGCGCGGGCGAAGGTGCGCGCCACGTCGCCGACGGTATGTTGCAGCACAGCACCATCGCGCAGATGGATGTGCCAGTCGTCGGGACGCAGGAGGGTCAGGCGATCGGACATTGGGGTTTCCAGGCGGTTCGAACTCAGGCGTCAATGCTACCGGAAAACCCAGTGGGCAGCACGGCTATCAAGTTTTCCGACGAGCGTCCGATAGCCTGCAGGTAAGCCGTCAGAATCTGTGGAGCCGCCCGTGCGCCAGCGTTACCTACTCCTGTTCAGCCTGTGTGCCAGCCTGCCGGCTGGGGCACTCACCTTCCAGACCCGCATGGAGAACATCGCCTGGAAGGTCGAGGGCGATCAGTTCGAGTGTCGGCTGATCCAGCCGATCGAC
The DNA here is from genome assembly GCF_014268955.1 of Pseudomonas sp. RW3S2. Taxonomy (NCBI): domain Bacteria; kingdom Pseudomonadati; phylum Pseudomonadota; class Gammaproteobacteria; order Pseudomonadales; family Pseudomonadaceae; genus Pseudomonas; species Pseudomonas sp. RW3S2. The sequence continues at coordinate 196,413 of NZ_JABWRM010000008.1, forward strand.
GGCTTCGGCAGCGGTGAGTTCGTGCGTCGTGCAGGCGAGCAGCCAGTCTTCCAGCTGCGCTCGGACAGCAATGCGTTGGGCGCAGGTTCCGCAACGCTGCTGGCCGCCGCTGCCCCATGGCAGCCCGGGCGTGGCGACATCAACCTGGGTGCGGTGCGCATGAGCCGCAATGGCGTGCTGTTCAGCTCTTCGCAGGGCCAGGCCAGCCGGCTGATCAATGGCCTGCTGGACGGTCGCAGTACGGTGGTGCGCAACTATGCCGGCGAGGGCGGGCGGCCGATGGAGGTGCATGTACTGCCGGTGAGTTTCGCCAAGGCCTATAGCGATTACCAAGTGTGTGCCGCGAAACTGCTGCCGATGAACTATGACCAGATTCGCCAGACCCAGGTGCCGTTCCCCGGCACCGGTTTCGATCTGGACAGTGCGGCCCGTGCGCGTCTGGACGTGATCCTCGACTACCTGAAGGCCGATCCTACGGTCAATCACATCGAACTCGACGGCCATTCCGACAACAGCGGTAATCGCCTGACCAACCGCGATGCCTCGCGGCGTCGTGCGTTGGCGGTGGCTGAGTACCTCAAGGCCCATGGCGTGCCGGACGAGCAGATCACCGTGCGCTTCCACGGTGAGCGCTATCCCTTGGCCAAGAACAACACGGCCGCCAACCGGGCGCGCAACCGTCGGGTGAACATTCAGCTCGACCGCGTCACACCGATCGAGAAGCCCGTGGAGAAACCTCACGACGCGACGCCCACCGCCCCGGCCCAGCCTGCAGCACACGCGCCTGCGGCGCCGGTGCCGACGACTCAGGCTCCGCCCCCGGCATTGCCAGCGGGCGCGAAGAAAGCCTGAGTGCGGCGACGGGTCGCGCTCACGACATTTCCTGTCGCTTTGTCATCACAAGCTGTCGCCCCACTGTAAATTCTTCACCGAGGTCGGTAGAATCGACGGCTTTCCGTACAACCCCGTGGAGTGATGGCATGGCGGACGTAAAAAAGGTCGTATTGGCGTATTCCGGCGGCCTTGATACTTCGGTGATTCTCAAGTGGCTGCAAGACACCTACAACTGCGAAGTGGTGACCTTCACCGCTGACCTGGGCCAGGGCGAAGAGGTCGAGCCGGCCCGTGCCAAGGCGCAGGCAATGGGCGTCAAGGAAATCTACATCGACGATCTGCGCGAAGAGTTCGTGCGAGACTTCGTCTTCCCGATGTTCCGCGCCAACACCGTGTATGAAGGTGAGTACCTGCTGGGTACTTCCATCGCTCGTCCGCTGATCGCCAAGCGCCTGATCGAAATCGCCAACGAAACCGGCGCCGATGCCATTTCCCATGGTGCCACCGGCAAAGGTAACGACCAGGTCCGCTTCGAGCTCGGCGCCTATGCGCTCAAGCCAGGGGTCAAGGTCATCGCACCATGGCGCGAGTGGGACCTGCTGTCCCGCGAGAAGCTGATGGACTACGCCGAGAAGCACGGTATCCCGATCGAGCGCCACGGCAAGAAGAAGTCGCCCTACTCGATGGACGCCAACCTGCTGCACATCTCCTATGAAGGTGGTGTCCTGGAAGATACCTGGACCGAACACGAGGAAGACATGTGGCGTTGGAGCGTCTCTCCGGAGAACGCGCCTGACCAGGCCACCTACATCGAGCTGACCTATCGCAACGGTGACATCGTCGCCATCGACGGCGTCGAGAAGACCCCAGCCACCGTGCTGGCAGATCTCAACCGCATCGGTGGTGCCAACGGCATCGGTCGCCTGGACATCGTCGAGAACCGCTACGTCGGCATGAAGTCGCGCGGCTGCTACGAGACGCCTGGCGGCACCATCATGCTGCGTGCCCACCGCGCCATCGAGTCGATCACTCTGGACCGCGAAGTCGCTCACCTGAAGGATGAGCTGATGCCCAAGTACGCCAGTCTGATCTACACCGGCTACTGGTGGAGCCCTGAGCGTCTGATGCTGCAGCAGATGATCGACGCTTCGCAGACCAATGTGAACGGTGTCGTACGCCTGAAGCTGTACAAGGGCAATGTTACCGTGGTGGGCCGCAAGTCGGATGACTCGCTGTTCGACGCCAACATCGCGACCTTCGAGGAAGACGGCGGCGCCTACAACCAGGCGGACGCCGCAGGCTTCATCAAGCTCAACGCACTGCGCATGCGCATTGCCGCCAACAAGGGCCGTTCGCTGCTCTGAGTGTCGGTATGTGGTGAGAAACCCGGTCATTGTTGGCCGGGTTTTTTTTTGCGTTCCTGTACCTACAGCGCAACCTTTTCTCCTTTCTTGATGGCCCGCACCGACAGCTGAATGCAGGAGTGGGCGCTCAGGTTGTAGAGCGTCCAGCGGCGCTCGCGCTGCGGGGGTTGAATCAACTCGGGCAGGATCTGGGTTTCGATGGCTTGGCGCACATCCTGCCCTGGCAGAGTGATGACCGTGGCTGCTTCGCTGTCGCCACGATCGTCGAGTGGCGGGTGTATGGCCCTGTGTTCCGGAATGTAGAGCGATTCGCAGTTGAAGTTGAGGGTCAGGAAGAACAGGACGGTCAGAAAGAAGGGGAACCCCATTAGAAACCAGGTGTAAATGGCCTGGCTCTCTGGATTCAGGAACGGTAGCGAGGCGAGCGCCGACGCTTCGATGATGCTAGCGAAGATGGCGATAATTCCCAAGGGTGTGATCTTTGCGGGACTGTTCATGGCATTCGATCTCCTGGCGTTAGCGCATCTGTATCGCTTCTGGCGCCCCGTGGAAAATGTCTGCTGTTTCCTCACCAGTAAAGTATTCCTGCTTATATGGCGGGTGATAAATGTTTCTTTATCAAAAGATAGAAATATCCCACCGCTTTGAAGCGCTATCCCCACCTGCTGCTTTCCCGGTTCATGCTAGCTTTCACGAGCATCTGGTCGAACGGATGGACGTCGATTCGAGTCACGCAATGAATGTAGGAAGTTTCTATTAACGATGTAAGTTTCATCTTTGAATGCCCTCTGTCAGGGAATGGCTGCGCCATTACGCTATTGGCTCGGTTATCTTGGCGCGTCACAACTAGAATAATGGATCAATGGATATCCCATGAATAAAGTACTTATCGTGGATGATCATCCGGTCATTCGCTTGGCCGTACGTATGTTGATGGAGCGGCATGGATATGAAGTGGTGGCGGAAACGGACAATGGGGTGGATGCGCTGCAACTGACTCGAGAGTGTTTGCCGGATATCGTGGTGCTCGATATCGGCATACCCAAACTCGACGGGCTTGAAGTGATCGCGCGGATGACTGCTGCCAGTCCCGGCAGCAAGGTGCTGGTTCTGACATCGCAGGCGCCGGGGCATTTTTCCATGCGTTGCATGCAGGCCGGCGCCGCAGGTTATGTGTGCAAACAGCAGGAACTGACCGAGCTGCTCAGTGCAATAAAGGCCGTGCTGTCGGGCTACAGCTACTTTCCCAACCAGGCGTTGCACAAGACCCGCAGTGGTGTCAGTGGCGGCAGTGAGACGGAGATGGTCGAACGCCTTTCGGGACGCGAAATGATGGTATTGCAACAGCTGGCGAGGGGACGTACGAACAAGGAGATTGCTGACAGCATGTTTCTCAGCAACAAGACGGTCAGCACCTACAAGACCCGGCTGTTACTCAAACTCAATGCTCGGTCACTGGTCGATCTGATCGAGCTGGCCCAGCGTCATGGCTTGGCCTGAAACACAAAAGCCTCCTTTGCGGGAGGCTTTTTCGCAGGGCTACAGGTCGTAATCGAAATCAGCCAGCTGCCGTTGCAGGCGCCGCTCTTCCAACAGATTGTCGATGGTGCGGCGCTTGCTGAGGTTGGTCTTTGCTGGTTCTACCTGAGGTTCGTCTTCGTCCTGCGCAGGGAAGTCGTCTTCGATCAGCTCGTCTTTATCGGTGCTCATGTGTCACTCCAAGCCAAAGGGCCATTGGCCGTCCTTATAGCGAGAATCACGGAGTCGGTAAAAAAGATTTTTTCAATCGAATTGGTCGATTTTTCGCTATTGCCTCAATCGTCAGAGGTCTTGCCCCTGTACTCGCACAAGTCTTCGATCCTGCAGCTGCCGCAGCGTGGCTTGCGGGCCTGGCAGACATAGCGGCCGTGGAGGATGAGCCAGTGGTGGGCGTCGAGCAGGTAATCCCTTGGTACGAATTTCAGCAGCTTCCTCTCGACCTCCAGTACCGTCTTGCCCGGCGCGATGCCGGTGCGATTGCTGACGCGGAAGATGTGCGTATCGACCGCCATGGCCAGTTGGCGGAAGGCTGTATTGAGCACCACGTTCGCCGTTTTGCGCCCCACGCCGGGCAGTGCTTCGAGTGCTTCCCGGGTTTGCGGGACTTCGCTGCCGTGTTGCTCTATCAGCAAGCGGCAGGTCTCGATGACGTTCTTCGCCTTGCTGTTGTAAAGGCCGATGGTCTTGATGTATTCGCTCAAACCCTCAACCCCCAGGGCATAAATAGCCTCGGGCGTATTGGCGATAGGGTAGAGCCGCGCGGTCGCCTTGTTGACGCTGACATCCGTTGCCTGTGCGGAAAGGATGACGGCGATCAGCAATTCGAAGGGCGTGGTATAGGCCAGTTCGGTTTTGGGTTCAGGATTGTCTTCGTGCAGCCTGCGGAAGATCTCCAGGCGTTTGGCGGCATTCATGGGGTCAAAGCGTTCCTTGACGGCTTGAGGTGGCAGGGGCCGGACGCAGGCGATTGTACAAGGCCAGGAGCAGGCCGAGCAGTATCAATGCGCCGGGTGTCAGGTTCGCCAGGTGGATGCCGGCAGTCTGTCCCAGCCATTGGCGGCAGGCGCCCAGTATCAGGCACAGGCCCGTCAGGCCAAGCAGGTGCCGGATGAGCGCCGACCAGCGTCCAGGGTGCGGTGCCAGCGCATCCACCGCGAGGCAGTGCAGGCTCAGCAGGGCAGGGTAATGGCCGAGGCTCAGGGCAAGGGGCAGGGCCCAGGCGTTCAGGCCCAATTGCAGGCAGCTCGCCAGGGCGGCGGCGAGTATCAGGCTGGCGATAATCCGCGGCGCGCCGATCATGCGGTGCAGATGTCGCATCAGCGCCTGGTGGCCGAGTACCAGCAACAGGGCGGACAATCCCATTGCCAGCGCGTTCGCCAGGGTCTGGGTGGCGCCCAGCAGGGGAGCCAGGGCACTGCCCAGGAGCCAGAATCTATTCATCGCTGGTGTGCTCCAACAGGCTGCTGCGCTGTGCATCGAAGTAGCGCAGAGCGTCCTGCAAGGCCGCCATTACTGCGCGTGAGGTGACGGTGGCACCTGCCAACTGGTCGAAGTCGCCCTTATCGCGCTTCAGCGCCCAGTTGGCCGCTGCGCCCTGCCGGTCGAATTGCTCAAGCCAGTGGCTCGCGGGGTCGCCAAGTTGACCGCCAAGCCCTGGGCTTTCTTCCTGCATCAGCACCCGGGTAGCGATCAGGCGGCCATTGGGATCGATGGCGATCGACAGCATGATGGGCCCCGCATACCCCTGGATCTGGCTGCGCAGCACGATGGCACTGGTCGTACCGGCGAGGGTTGCGCGGTAGCCGCCCAGTAGCTGACTGTGCTGCAGTTGAGCGCTGGCGATGGGCAGAGGCGCTTGCAGGGGAGCGTTGTCGTACCGTTGCGGGGGCAGCACCGCGAGCCATTGTTGTTCTTGCAGCTCTCGTGCGGCATCGGCAATGGGGGCCGCGGTCCACTGCCGCCAGGCCAGGGTGGCGGCAACGGCCAGGGTAGTGACCAAGGCAAGCAAGAGCAGGTCGCGCACTCTGGCGTTCATGAGGCGAGTGCCTGGCGTCGGGCTGCAATGCGATCGAGCGCCGGTGCTCCCAGGTTCATCAGCAGCACTGCGAAGGCCGTGCCGTCCGGGTAGTTGCCCCAAGTGCGAATCAAGTAGATCAGCAATCCGCAGCCGATGCCGAATAGCAGACGGGCCAGCGGCAGGCGAGGGCCGGACACCGGCTCGGTGGCGATGAAGAAGGCTGCAAGCATGGTCGATCCGCTGAACAGGTGCAGCAACGGTGAGCCGTGGGAGTCCGACCCTGAACCGTTCCAGCACAGCAGGCTGACGACCAGCAACCCACCCAACAGTCCCGCTGGGGCATGCCAGCTGAATACGCGACGCTGCAGCAGGAACACGCCGCCCAGCAGGAACGCTAGATTGATCCATTCGCTGGCGCGCCCACCGAGGTTACCGAAGCCTGAGTTACTGGCGAACAGCTCGTCGAGGGTCAGGCTGCGGTTGTGGCGCAGCACGTCGAGTACCGTGGGGCGGGCCCAGGCATCGATCTGCGTGCCGTGGCCGAACACCAGGCTCAGGCTGTCGGTCAGGTCGAGGTGGCCCGCCGGCCAGTGGGTCATCTGCAGCGGGAAACTCAGCAGCACGAAGGCGTATCCCAGCATGGCCGGGTTGAAGGGATTGCGGCCGACGCCGCCGAATACGTGCTTGCCCAAGGTGATCGCCACCAGCGCAGCGGTTATCGGCAGCCACCAGGGCGCCAGTGCGGGCAGGGCGATTGCCAGTAGCACGGCGCTGACCAGGGCGCTGCCATCGCTGAGGAAGGGGCGTATTGGCTGACCACGCAGATACAGCGAGAGCGATTCGCAGGTCAGTGCTGTTGCGCTGCACAGCAGCAGGTTGAACAGCACGCCCCAACCCTGCAGCCAGAGCAGGCACAACAGGCCGGGAACACAGGCCAGCAGCACAAGGCCCATGGCGTTGCGCTGTCGGCGGTCAGGCGCCTGCATGGCCCGGTCCGGCCAGCAGAACGTCCAGCTGTTGCTGCGCTTCTTGCGCTGCCGCCTCCAGTCGCTGGATTTGCGCAAGCTGTGTCTGGTCCGCTGTCGCGCCCAGGGCGCTACGTGCAGCGTTCAACTGCGCGCGGCTCATCGCCGCCGCGACCTTGGCCCGCTTCAGTGCGCTTTCCTGGGCAGTCCCTTGGGCGTCGGTGCTGCGCTGAGCCCGGGCTTGGCGCTCGGCCTGGCGTCGTGTCTCTTCGCGCTGCAGACGTGCGGCTCGTTGCTCGTGGCGCAGTCGTGCCTGATTGCGACGATGGCTGCGCGCGATCAGGTGCTCGGCGGTCTGCGCCAGTCCGCCAACGATCGGCACCAGGTTGTCCGGCAGTGGCAGCAGCTCGATGCAATCGACCGGGCAGGGCGCCAGGCACAGGTCGCAGCCGGTGCATTCGCTGGCGATCACGGTATGCATAAGCTTGCTGGCGCCAACGATGGCATCTACCGGGCAGGCCTGTATGCACTTGGTGCAGCCGATGCACTCGGCTTCGCGGATGAACGCGACCTGCGCAGGCGCTGCACGGCGCTCGGGGTCCGGGGCGATCACTGGCACCAGCAGCAGTTGGGCCAGGGCGGCAATGGTTTCGCTGCCGCCAGGCGGGCATTTGTTGATCGCTTCGCCCGCCGCCAGGCCTTCTGCGTAAGGCCGGCAGCCTGCGTGATCGCATTTGCCACACTGGGTCTGCGGTAGCAGGGCGTCGATGCGTTGAATCAGGTTCATTGTGTGAACAGTCCGTTGAAGCCGGAAAAGGCCATGGCCATGATCCCGGCGCCTATCAGTTCGATCGGCAGGCCGCGAAAGGCGCGGGGCGCATCAGGATGATCGAGACGTTGGCGCAGGTCGTCGAACAGTGCCAGTGCCAGCCAGAACCCCATTCCCAGGCCCAGCGCCCAGGCGACAGTGGCGGCTGGACGGGATTGCGATGTGGCCATGTGCAACAGCAAGCCTAGCACCGCGACATTGCTCAGCAGCAGCGTTGGCAGATTCTGTGTAGGCCAATGAGGGCGCAAGCGCGTCAATGCCGTCGGGATGCCCCACGCCAGCACTGCCAGCCATGACAAGCCCAGCAGCGGTTCCAGGCCTTCGAACTGCGGCTGGCGCAGCAACAGGGCCGCGGGCACCAGCAACAGCATCGACAGTGCGCTGCTTAGGCCAAGCAGGTGCAGGCGTGCGCGGTCGGGCGTGCCGCTGTGCAGGATCAGGTGATTGACCAGCGCAGCGCTGACCAGAACCAGGACGAAATCGCTCATGGAGGTGCCGAGGGCCGGGGATGGAACGATTATCCGGCAAGGGGGCAGGCATTGGAAATGCCCAAAGAGGGGAGGCAAGCCTGGGGATCACAGGACGATCCCCAGGGCAAGCGGGCCTTACTTGATGCGCTGACCGGGCTTGGCGCCGCTGTCCGGGCTCAGCAGGTAGATCTCTTCGCCGCCAGGGCCGGCGGCCATGACCATGCCCTCGGAAACACCAAAGCGCATTTTCCGAGGTTTGAGGTTGGCCACCATCATGGTCAGACGGCCTTCGAGCTTCGAGGGGTCCGGGTACGCCGACTTGATGCCGGAGAACACGTTGCGACGCTCGTCGCCGATGTCGAGGGTGAGTTGCAGCAGCTTGTCGGCACCGGCCACGGCCTCGGCCTTGACGATCAGCGCCACGCGCAGGTCGACGGCGGCGAAGGTGTCGAACTCGATCTCGGCCGACAGCGGGTCCTTGCTCAGCTCGCCGTTGCCGGCTGGTGCCTTGGCTTCGGCGGCCAGCAGGTCTTCCTTGCTGGCGGCGACCATGGCTTCGACCTTGGCCGGCTCGATGCGGCTCATCAGGGCCTTGAACGGGTTCAGCTTGTGGTTTTCCAGGCGCGACTGCAGGTCGTTCCACTCGAGCGGTGCGACGTTGAGGAATGCCTCGGCGTCGGCAGCCAGCACAGGAAGTACCGGCTTGAGGAAGATCACCAGTTGGCGGAACAGGTTGATACCCTGGGCGCAGATGGCCTGGACTTCATCCTGCTTGCCTTCCTGCTTGGCCAGCGACCACGGTGCCTTGTCGGCGATCCAGGCGTTGGCGCGGTCGGCCAGGGCCATGATTTCGCGCATGGCGCGGCCAAAGTCACGGGCCTCGTAGGCTTCGGCGATCGACGGTGCGGCGGCCAGGAAGGCTTCGGTCAGCTCCGGTGCGGCGTCGCCGGCAACCATTACGCCTTCGTTGCCCTTGTGGATGAAGCCTGCGCAGCGGCTGGCAATGTTGACCACCTTGCCGACCAGGTCGGAGTTGACCTTCTGCACGAAGTCCTCGAGGTTCAGGTCGAGGTCGTCGACCCCGCGGCCCAGCTTCGCGGCATAGTAATAGCGCAGGTATTCGGGCTGCAGGTGGTCGAGGTAGGTGCGCGCCTTGATGAAGGTGCCGCGCGACTTGGACATCTTCGCGCCGTTGACGGTCAGGTAGCCGTGTACGTTGACGGCGGTCGGCTTGCGGAAGCCTGCGCCTTCGAGCATGGCGGGCCAGAAGAGGGCGTGGAAGTTGACGATGTCCTTGCCGATGAAGTGGTACAGCTCGGCCTTGGAGCCTTCGTTCCAGAACGCGTCGAAGTCCAGCTCCGGACGGCGGTCACAGAGGTTCTTGAAGCTCGCCATGTAGCCGATCGGCGCATCCAGCCAGACATAGAAGTACTTGCCCGGCTCGCCGGGAATCTCGAAGCCGAAGTACGGTGCGTCTCGGGAAATGTCCCACTCCTGCAGACCGGAATCCAGCCACTCGGCGAGTTTGTTGGCGACCGCGTCCTGCAAGGTGCCGCTGCGGGTCCACTGCTGCAGCATGGCCTGGAAATCGGGCAGCTTGAAGAAGAAGTGCTGGGAGTCGCGCAGTACCGGCGTGGCACCGGAAATCGCCGACTTGGGGTTCTTCAGCTCGGTGGGGGCGTAGGTGGCGCCGCATTTTTCGCAGTTGTCGCCGTACTGGTCCTCGGTCCCGCACTTCGGGCAGGTGCCCTTGATGAAACGGTCGGCCAGGAACATGCCCTTCTCGGGGTCGTAGTACTGGGTCACGGAGCGATTGGCGATGTGCCCGGCTTCACGCAGGCGCGTGTAGATCAGGCTCGACAGCTCGCGGTTCTCTTCGCTGTGGGTGGAGTGGAAGTTATCGAACTCGACCAGGAAGTCGGCGAAGTCACTGCTGTGCTCGGCCTGGACGTTGGCGATCAACTGCTCGGGCGTGATGCCTTCTTTCTCTGCGCGCAGCATGATCGCCGAACCGTGGGCGTCGTCGGCGCAGACGTAGATGCACTGGTTGCCACGCATTTTCTGGAAGCGTACCCACATGTCCGTCTGGATGTACTCAAGCATATGGCCAAGATGGATGGATCCATTGGCATAGGGCAGGGCGCTGGTGACGAGAATCTGGCGTGGCTCTGACATGGTGGCTCGGCTACTTATCTGGCGACGGGTAAAAATTGAGGGTGATCGGCCACTATAAAGGGCTGGGAAATATATTTCACCCCGCAGACGCATCTGCTGACGGTTGACGGGTTAGCATAGGCGCCTGATTCACTTTTTCGGAATGCCACGGGAGTCTCCATGAGTGCCGTCACACGTGCCGCCATTGAAGGCGTGCTTCGCCAGTACACCGACCCCTACCTGAACCAGGATCCGGTCAGCGCCGGTTGCGTGCGCGCGATCGACATCCAGGACGGGCAGGTCAGCGTGCAGTTGCAACTGGGCTATGCCGCTGCACTGTTTCGAAATGGCTGGGCCCAGGTGCTGCAGACGGCGATCGAGAACCTCGAAGGCGTGACGGCAGCACAGGTGAGCATCGACACGCTGATCGCCACGCACAAGGCCCAGGCCCAGGTGCCTGCGCTGGCCAATGTGAAGAATGTCATTGCCGTGGCCTCTGGCAAGGGCGGTGTCGGCAAATCGACCACTGCCGCCAACCTGGCCTTGGCCCTGGCGCGCGAGGGCGCGCGGGTCGGTATCCTCGATGCGGACATCTACGGCCCAAGCCAGGGCGTGATGTTCGGGATCCCCGAAGGCACCCGCCCGCAGGTGCGCGAGCAGAAGTGGTTCGTGCCGATCAAGGCCCATGGCGTCGAAGTGATGTCGATGGCGTTTCTGACCGATGACAACACGCCGATGGTCTGGCGCGGCCCGATGGTTTCCGGCGCCCTGTTGCAACTGGTGACCCAGACCGCCTGGGACGACCTCGACTACCTGGTGATCGACATGCCGCCGGGCACTGGCGACATTCAACTGACCCTGGCGCAGAAGGTGCCGGTAGCCGGTTCCGTGATCGTCACTACCCCGCAGGACCTGGCGCTGCTGGATGCGAAGAAGGGTGTGGAGATGTTCCGCAAGGTCAACATCCCGGTGCTCGGTGTGGTGGAGAACATGGCGGTGCACATCTGCTCGAACTGCGGCCATGCCGAGCACCTGTTCGGTGAAGGCGGCGGTGAGAAGCTGGCGGCGCAGTATGGTGTCGAGTTGCTGGCGTCGTTGCCGTTGTCGATGCTGATTCGCGAGCAGGCCGACAGCGGCAAGCCGACTGCGATCGCCGAGCCGGAAAGCCAGATTGCCATGGTCTACCAGGAGCTGGCCCGCCAGGTGGGCGCTCGGATCGTGCTGCAGGAAGCGGCGGCGCCGGCAATGCCGAGCATTACCATCAGCGAGGATTGATCCGCTGCTGGCCGCTCCTGCATTGGGGCACAAAAAAACCCGCCGGAAGGCGGGTTTTTTTTGAAAGCGAGGAAGCTAAATCGACTTAGGCGATTTGAACTTCTTCAGCCTGCATGCCTTTCTGGCCGCGGGTAGCGACGAAAGTAACAGCCTGGCCTTCTTTCAGGGTTTTGAAGCCGTCAGCCTGGATGGCTTTGAAGTGTACGAACAGATCGTCACCCGACTGAGGAGTGATGAAGCCGTAGCCCTTCTCATCGTTGAACCACTTAACAACACCGGATTGGCGATTGGACATGTGTCTGTCTCCTTGGACAAAGTAGATTTCGGCTCAGGAATTGCCCTGGCCGGGACTGAGTGCAAAGAGAGCGGAAAATTCAGCGATGGGCCGATCAGGATCGTGCATCAAACAGATTCTCGGTGTCACGTGCAGCACAGTGGCGCCACCTTACCCCACTTTCCGCAAGCTGCCAATGGCCAACAGCGGCTTTGATGAAATTCGGATCGACGGGTGGCCCAGCCCCCGTCCGGCGCGGGATAGGGCGCGGAACTTTAACGCGCAGGCCAGGACCGGTAAGATGCGCATCTCGTTTTTTCACCTCGTACTTTCAGGACATCCCGCCATGAGCATCAAATCGGACAAGTGGATTCGCCGCATGGCGCAGGAACACGGCATGATCGAGCCGTTCGTCGAGCGCCAGGTGCGTGGCGAACAGGACAGCCGAGTCATCTCCTTCGGCGTCTCGAGCTACGGCTACGACGTGCGCTGCGCCGATGAATTCAAGGTGTTCACCAACATCAATTCGGCCACCGTCGATCCGAAGAATTTCGACGCCGGCAGCTTCGTCGACATCAAGAGCGACGTCTGCATCATCCCGCCGAACTCCTTCGCCCTGGCCCGTACCGTCGAGTACTTCCGCATTCCACGCGATGTCCTGACCATCTGCCTGGGCAAGAGCACCTATGCCCGCTGCGGCATCATCGTCAACGTCACCCCCCTGGAGCCGGAGTGGGAGGGGCACGTCACCCTCGAGTTCTCCAACACCACCACACTGCCGGCGAAGATCTACGCCAACGAAGGCGTGGCGCAGATGCTGTTCCTGCAGTCCGATGAAGAATGCGAAGTGTCGTACAAGGATCGCGGCGGCAAATACCAGGGCCAGCGCGGCGTAACGCTGCCACGTACCTGAGCCGACGAGCCGGGGGAATTAGTTTCCCTTTTGCCACTCCAACGAGGTAAGTCCCCGGCGTGCATGACGTACGCCGGCCCTCGTCAGGAGCAGCCCATGAAACTCGATCCTGCAATCAGCGCGAAGCTGGCCGTCCTGCAGCCGAACCAGATCGGCATGATGGCCTGGACTCTGCTCGCGCACCCGCATCCGCCGACGGATTTGCACGCCGGTGGCGTCCCGCACCAGCCTGATCCCGATACCCCGCAACCCCCCGAGCCTGGCGAGCACCCGCCGATGGAGCCGGGCGAGCCGACCTTGCCCGACGAGCCGCCTCCAGCGCCAGTCGCCTGATCAGGCCGGCACTGCCCAGACCCGTTGATCGCCCACGACGAACAGGCGGGCGCCGGGCTCTGGTTGCACCGTCCAACCGCCGGTGAATTCGCCGAACGCCGGCAGCAGGCTGACCTTTGGGTGGAACATGAAGCACTCCAGGCGCAGGCGTTGGCGGCCACGACCGCGCAGCACGCACGCCGGATGGACATGGCCTGCGATCACCGGATGCTCAGGGTGAGCGCTGGTCTCGTGCTGTAGCGCGAATGGCGGCAGTAGCAACGGTTCGTCGACGACTTCGATAGCCAGCTCCTGCGGCGGATCGCCAGCATGACGGTCGTGATTGCCTCGCACCAGGACCACCCGTAACCCTGGGTGCCGTTCGCGCCATGCAGCTACATGGGCTAGGGTGGCAGGTGCTCGCGCAGTACGGGCGTGGAGAAAGTCGCCGAGCACGATCAACTGCTGGCAATCGTAATGCTGCAAGAGCGTGTCCAGGCGATCCAAGGTCGCCTGGGTAGTGCCGCGTGGCACCGGCTGGTGCAGGGCGCGGTAGCTGGCAGCCTTGCCAATGTGCAGGTCGGCAACCAGAAGGGCGCGCCGGGCTGGCCAGTAGAGCGCTTTTCCAGGTAACAGCCATAGCGTTTCGCCGCAATGTTCGATCGCCAGGTGGTGCAAGTTCAGGATTTCCTCCGTTCAGTCCCCGCAAGGTCGCTCATGGTTCGGCTCGCCGCCTTTTCGAGGTCCGCCACCATCCGGGCGATGCGGTCTGCCAGTTTTTCCGTGCTCAGGGTTTCGCGCATGCCCTCGACCAATAGGGCGAAGGCCAGCGGCCCGGGCCGGCGCAATGCGTGCAGATCGAGGCGCAATCCTGCCATTTTCTGCAACTGCTGATGCAGGCGCTCGATCTCCAGCTCTTCACGCAGCACCTCGTCACGCGCCTGGCCCAGCAGCAGATTGCCAGCGTCATGCTTGCGAAACACTTCGTAGAACAGACCGCTGGAGGCCTGGAGCTGGCGCGTGCTTTTCTGCGCGGCGGGATAGCCGCCGAATATCAGCCCGGCGATCTGGGCAATTTCACGAAAGCGCCGCAATGCCATCTCGCCAGCATTCAGGCTGGCCAGTACATCTTCCAGCAAATTGTCCGCAGCCAGTGCGGCGGGCAAGTGCGCGGCCCAGTCTACAGGGCTTGCTGCGAGCAGTTCGAAGCCGTAGTCATTGACCGCGATCGATACCGACAGCGGCTGCACGCGGCTGACCCGCCAGGCGATCAGGTTGGCAAGGCCCAGATTGGCCATGCGCCCGGCAAAGGGATAGAGAAACAGGTGCCAGCCCTGGCGCGAGTGCAGGGTTTCGGCCAGCAATGTGCGCTGGGTGGGCAGGGCGGACCAGCTTGCCTGAAGTGTCAGCAAGGAGCGAACGGCATGCATTTCCGCGCCTTCGTAGCGGCCGTGGGCAGCAGCATCCAGACGCTCGACCAGCGCCTGCGCCAGCTCGCTCGACAGCGGCATGCGTCCGCCATTCCAGCGTGCTATCGCTGCTTTGCGCGCGGTGCTGCGGCGCACGTAGGCGGTCATGTTCTCGACCCTTACCAGCTCCAGGATACGTCCGCCGAACAATAGCGCGTCACCGGGCTTGAGACGGGCAATGAAAGATTCCTCCACGCTGCCCAGCGACTTGCCACCGCCCCCTTTGCTCCAGTACTTCAACTGCAGGCTGGCGTCGCTGACGATGGTGCCGATACCCAGACGATGACGCCGGGCGAGGCGCTCGCTGGCCACGCGCCAGATGCCGTCGGGGTGCGCTGCGACGCGCTGGTAGTCCGGGTAGGCGGTCAGCGAGCTGCCGCCATTGCGCACAAATGACAGTGCCCATTGCCACTGGCTCTCTTCGAGATCGCGAAAAGCCCAGGTGCTGCGAACCTCCTCGAACAGTTCGGCCGGTCGGAAACCACTGCCCAGCGCCATGCTGACCAGGTGCTGGACCAGCACGTCCATGCTCAGGCGCGGCGAATAGCGTGCCTCGATATGCCCGGAAGCCAGCGCCTGGCGTGCTGCGGCCGCTTCCACCAGTTCAAGGCTGTGGGTTGGTACCAGGGTCACCCGCGAGGTACGCCCAGGTGCGTGCCCAGAGCGGCCTGCACGTTGCAGCAGGCGGGCGATGCCTTTGGCCGAGCCAATCTGCAGGACGCGTTCGACGGGCAGGAAATCCACACCCAGGTCGAGGCTTGAGGTGCAGATCACCGCCTTCAGCGTGCCCTGCTTGAGGCTGCGCTCGACCCAGTCACGGGCGTGCCGGGCAAGCGATGCGTGATGCAGAGCGATCAGTCCCGCCCACTCGGGATGCGCCTCGAGCAGGGCCTGGTACCAGAGCTCGGCCTGGGCGCGGGTGTTGGTGAACACCAGGCTGTTGGCGCTGGCCGCGATCTCGGCGCTGACCTGAGGGAGCATCTTCAGCCCCATGTGGCCGGCCCAGGGGAAGCGTTCGATCGCGCTCGGCACCAGGGTGTCGACCAGGATGCGCTTGTCCTGACGGCCCTGAACCAGTCGCCCGCCTGCAGGCAGCAAGACCTCAAGGGCGTGCGGCAGGTTGCCCAGTGTGGCCGACAGCCCCCACACCACCAGTTGCGGTTGCCAGCGCCGCAGCCGGGCCAGGGCCAGTTGCAACTGCACGCCGCGCTTGTTGCCGAGCAGTTCGTGCCATTCATCGACCACCACCAGGCGCAGGCTGGCGAAGTCGGCGGCAGCCTGTTCGCGGGTGAGCAGCAGGGTGAGGCTTTCGGGAGTGGTGACCAGCGTGCTGGGCAGGCGCCGGGCCTGGCGTGCACGTTCGGCACTGGTGGTATCACCGCTGCGTACGCCGATGGTCCAGTTCAGCCCCAATTCGTCCAGCGGTGCTTGCAGCGCGCGCGCGGTATCGCTGGCCAGGGCGCGCATCGGTGTGATCCACAGCACTTGGAGTGGCGCCGGTCGGCGTACGTCGTGCAACTGTGCGAAAGCGCGCAGGGCGCCGAGCCAGACGGCGTAGGTCTTGCCGCTGCCGGTGCTGGCATGCAGCAGGCCCGACTCGCCGCGCTGGATCGCCGCCCAGATGCTGCGCTGGAAGGCGAACGGCTTCCAGTTGCGGGAGGCAAACCAGGTGCTGGCGAGGTCGGAAGGGGATGGCATCGGCGGCCGGTCTCGTCGAAGGCTGTGCTTCTACAGACCGGCCGCAGGTGCTTTGGTTTGATCGGGATCAGTTGGCCAGCAGATAGCCGCTGCGGCAGACTTTTTCCCCTGCGACATGGGCGATCACCATGCCGGTGGTGGCCATGCGCCGGACGCTGCGGGCGTAGAGCAGCCCGCCCTGGACGTTGCGGATCGGGGTCACCCGGTCGCTGAGCGGATCGATGACCTCGGCGATCAGTTGCCCAGGCTCCAGGTACTGCCCCGGTTTTGCGTGGAACACCAGCAGGCCGCCCAGCGGTGCGATCAATGGCTCCACGGCAGCCAGCGGGGTGGCGGGGTGGCGCAGCGGCGGCAATGCTGCGGGCTGACCTTCGATCACACCGCTGTGGGTGAGGAAATCGAGGATTGCCTGGCAGTCCTGGCTTGCCAGCTCGTGGTTGACGTCGGCCTGGCCGCGCAGCTCGACGGTCACCGAGAGGCTGCCCATGGGGATCGGGAAACGCTTGGCAAAACGCTGCTGCAGTTGCCACCACACCAGGCTGAAGCATTCGTCGAACGACTGCCCTCCGGAGTCGGTGGCCAGCAGGCTGGCCTGGGCGCCGAGGTAGCGTGCCAGCGGCTCGACCTGGGGCCAGGCGTCGGGAGTGGTGTAGAGGTGTTCGACGGCTTCGAAATCGCAGTGCAGGTCCAGCACCATGTCGGCATCGCAGGCCAGGCGCTGCAAGGCCAGGCGCTGGGATTGCAGGGGGGTGACGGCGGGGTGGCTGTCGAGCCCGCGGCGTAGATATTCACGGATCAGCGAGAGGTTGCGTGCCGGGTCTTGCGTGAGGTGGCTTTCGATCTGGTCGCCGATGCTGTCGGACAGGTCGACGAAATTGCGATTGAAGTTTTCCCCACTCTGCAACTCGAAGCGCCCCAATGGTGCGTCCAGCAGCACCTGTTCCAGGCCCACCGGGTTGGCCACTGGCACCAGCACCACCTCGCGGCGCAGCAGGCCTTGCTGGTGCAGTTCGTTCAAGCGCCGCTTGAGGTGCCAGGCCACCAGCATGCCGGGCAATTCGTCAGCGTGCAGCGATGCCTGGATGTATACCTTGCCGCCACCGCGCGGGCCGAAATGAAAGCTGTGCAACTGGCGGCAGATGCCGGGTACGGGGGACAGCAGTTCGTGGGTCGAGTGGTGCATGGGGGGCCTGATCTGCGCTGGGTTGTGAACGTGGACGACTGGAAATAGAAGCATAAACCAGGGATTTGTGCATGCGGGTGTGCGCAGAAGCGGCCACGGGCCTGGTTATACAGGGCCCAGCAAGCTCTGCAGGGTGGCCAGGTCGTCGGCCTCCTCGACCGGTTTGTCGAGCCGCCAGCGCAGCATGCGCGGGAAGCGCACGGCGATGCCGCTCTTGTGTCGCTTGGACAGGGCGATGCCTTCGAAACCCAACTCGAAGACCAGCGTCGGGGTGACGCTGCGCACCGGGCCGAAGGTGTCCACAGTGGTTTTGCGGATGATCGCATCGACCTTGCGCATCTCTTCGTCGCTCAAGCCTGAATAGGCTTTGGCGAAGGGCACCAGGTTGCGTTGCGCTGCTCCTGGTGGAGCATCCCAGACGGCGAAGGTGTAGTCGCTGTAGAGGCTGGCGCGTCGACCATGGCCGCGCTGGGCGTAGATCAGTACCGCATCGACGCTGAAGGGGTCGACCTTCCATTTCCACCACAGGCCCAGGTCCTTGGTGCGGCCGACGCCGTACAGGGCATCGCGCTTCTTCAGCATGAGCCCCTCCACCCCGAACTCGCGCGACTGCTCGCGTTGCTCGGCCAGGGCTGCCCAGTTCGATGCCTGCAACAGGGGTGAAAGCCGCACAGGGGCCAGGGGGTGTTCGACCAGCACGCGCTCCAGTTGCCTGCGGCGCTCATGCTGTAGGCGGTTGCGCCAGTCCTCGCCGTGCCATTCCAGCAGGTCGTAGGCTTGCAGCACCACCGGCGCATCGGCCAGCAGCTTGCGGCCCAGGGTCTTGCGGCCCAGGCGCTGCTGGAGCAGGGCAAAGGGCTGCACCGCCAGGGTGTCGTCGCAGATGCCAGGCTTCCATACCAGAATCTCGCCATCGAGCACGGTGCCGTCAGGCAAGGTCTCTGTCAGGCTGTGCAATTCGGGAAAACGCTCGGTGACCAGTTCCTCGCCCCGTGACCAGATCCACAACTGGCCGTCGCGCTTGACGACCTGGGCGCGGATGCCATCCCACTTCCATTCCGCCTGCCAGTCCTCGACCGGGCCGAGTAGTGTCTCGAACTGTTCCAGCGGCGCCTGCAGGGCGTGGGCGAGAAAGAACGGGTAGGGCTGGCCGCCGCGCTGGGCGTGTTCGTCGGCGGACTCGGGGGCGATCAGCTTCAGGTAGCTTTCAGCAACGGGGCGATGAGCCAGGTCGGTGTAGCCGACCAGGCGCTGGGCTACACGCTTGGCATCCAGCCCCGACAACTGCGCCAGCGCCCGGGTGACCAGCAGCTTGGAGACGCCGACACGGAAGCTGCCGGTAATCAATTTCAGGCACAGCATCAGGCTGGGGCGGTCCAGCCGTTCCCACAGTGCCGGCAAGCGCTGGCGCACCTCGTCCGCAGGTTGCCCGCGCAAGGGCAGCAGGTGCTGCTCGACCCACAGGGCCAGGCCCTCGTCGGTATCGTGTCGGTGCTGGGGCAACAGCAGGGAAATGGTCTCGGCCAGGTCGCCGACAGCCTGGTAGCTCTCTTCGAACAGCCAGTCGGGCAGGTCTGCCAACTGTGTGGCCAGCTCGCGTAGCAGACGGGTCGGCACCAGTTGGCGCGGGCGGCCTCCGGCCAGGAAGTACACCGCCCAGGCCGCATCGGCGGCGGGAGCCTGGGCGAAATAGTCGCGCAGGGCCTGCAGCTTGGCGTTGCTCGAAGTGGTGGCGTCCAGGCGCAGGTAGAGTTCGGCGAAGGCCTTCATGTGGCGCTCTCCGACGGGGGCGTGTCGTCTTCCTCGCCGTATTCGGTGGCGAAGGCCCGAGCGTCCAGGCCCTGCTCGCACAGGTAGCGCACCAGCACGTTGACCGAGCCGTGGGTGACCATTACCCGTTCGGCACCGGTTTCGCCGATCGCCCACAACAGGCCAGGCCAGTCGGCATGGTCGGATAGGACGAAGCCGCGATCGACGCCACGCCGACGCCGGGTGCCACGCAGCAGCATCCAGCCACTGGCGAAGGCATCGCTGTAGTCGCCAAAACGACGCATCCAGCTACTGCCACCTGCCGAGGGTGGTGCCAGCACCAGGGCTTCGCGCAGCCGTGGGTCGTTGCGTGGCAGATCTCCGGCGTACAGGGTGTCGGGTAGGGCGATCCCGGCTTCGCGATAGACGCGGTTGAGCGGCTCGACCGCGCCGTGCACTACGATCGGCCCTATATCTGCGTCCAGCCCGTGGAGAATGCGCTGGGCCTTGCCGAAGGCGTAGCAGAACAGCACGCAGGCCTTGCCCTGATCACGATTGGCGCGCCACCAGGCATTGATGCCGCTGAACACCTCGGCCTGCGAGGGCCAGCGATAGATCGGCAGGCCGAAGGTGGATTCGGTGATGAAGGTGTGGCAGCGCACCGGCTCGAACGGCGCGCAGGTGCCGTCGGGCTCAACCTTGTAGTCGACCGAGGCGACCCACACCTGGCCCTGGTATTCCAGGCGCACCTGGGCCGAGCCAAGCACATGGCCGGCAGGGTGGAAGCTCAAGGTGACACCGTGATGCTGCAGACGCTCCCCATAGGGTAGGGTCTGCAGGGCGATATCCTGGCCAAGACGGCTGCGCAGGATACCGGCGCCGGGCTCGGCGCACAGGTAATGGCCGTTGCCGGTGCGCGCATGGTCGCCGTGCCCATGGGTGATCACCGCACGGTCAACCGGGCGCCAGGGGTCGATGTAGAAGTTCCCGGGCGGGCAGTACAGCCCTTCGGGGCGTGCGATGACGAGGTCCATGGCGTTCGCGCTGGCTGGGGTTACCAGTTAGGAGCGCAGCGCTGGCCTGGAAGTTCGGATGGCGTGGTGCTGGCGAGCGGCCCGGACGAGCCGCTCGGGGTTACTGCCTACTTGCCCGGCACCAGCGTCAGGCGCTGGCTGCCATAGGCGCGGGCAAAGTTCTGTGGTTGCAGCGGCAGGCTCATGAAGCGCCCCTTGAACCAGGCGTCCAGGCCGTCACCGTAGTGAGGGCTGGCCGGGTTGCCGGACTGACCGCTGCTGGTCAGGATCTGCAGCGGTTCGGCCTGGCCGAAGTCGACGACCATGCGCGCGGAGGCCGGCAGGCTGGTTTCGAAACCGTTGCCCCAGGCGTAAGGGGTCAGGGCCAGGGTGCTGAAGTCACCGCCAGTGGCCATCGGCGCGCGGCTGAGGCTGTCGCCGAGCCCGTGGTAGCTCGGTGCGGGCCAGCGGTACTGGTGAAGCTTGCCCCATTGCCAGGCACGCCGGTCGGCGCCCATCTGGGCGACACCGGCATCCACTGCAGCGGCCAGGCTGCGGGCGAGGATGGTCGGTTTGTCTTCTTTCTGCGGCGTGTTGCGGTCATCCCAGAACGGGCTGTCTTCGCGGCCAAGCAGGTGATCGGCCTGGGCCGAGTACGACAGCCGGGCGTTGCTGACGAACGCTTGCCAGGCCGGGGAGGACTCGGGGCCGAGCTCGTCGAGGAAGGTCTGGCGGGTGACGGCCTGGAGGAACAGTTCGTACAGCGCCGCATCGGCCGAGACCGGGCTCAGGCGGCCATCGAAGGCCTTGAGCCGGGTGAGGGCTTCGCGGGCCTTGTCGCGCTGTTCGGCGGGCAGGGCATCGATGGCCTGTTTGAGCGGCTGGGCCATGCCAGGGGCGTCGAACATGCGCTTGAGCTTGTCGGCCAGCAGGGTGACCTGGTCGTTCTGCAGGGCCATCAGGCTGCGGCTGTCATGACGCCCGTTGGCGGCCAACTGGCCAAGGCGCTCGGCGCGTTCGGGATAGTACCAGGTGCTGGACAACTGCATGCCGTAGCCCTTGGGCAGGCTACGTTGGTTGGCATGGCCGATCCAGCCGCTGGGCGGATCCTGGTCGTAGGGGTGAAGCATTGCATCGGCGAAACCGTCCCAGTCGAAGCGTCCGTCCCAGCCCGGCGAGGGCAGCAGGCCCTGGCCTTCGCGGCGATTGGGGTAGCGGCCGCTGACCTGCCAGCCGATGTGCTCGGGCTCGGCGAAGACGAAGTTCAGCGCAGCGGCGCCGATCTCGCGGGTGCTGTCGAAGGCACGTTCGATGTTGCTGGCGCGGGTAAGGTCGAACAGCGCATCGAGGCTTTTGTCGTCCTTGAGCTGCGGCAGGTGCAGGGCCAGGCCATAGCCGTTGCCGGGTTGTCCGAGCAGGGTGCCGTGGCGGGTGTCGTACAGCACTTCGCGCACCGGGCGCTGGCCGCGCACGAAGAAGGTTTCGTTGCGCGCGCGGGCCGGCTGCCACTTGCCGTCGGCCAGGTAGGTGAGTTGGCTGCCCTGGCGGCGCAGTTGCTCGAGGAACAAGTCCTGGTTGTCGGCCATCACCGCGCTGCTGCTCCAGGCCAGCTGGCCGTTGTAGCCGGCCAGCACGATCGGCAGGCCGGGCAGCGACAGGCCGGCGACCTGGTACTTGCCGGTATGGATCTGCACCGGGCTCAGCGCCCAGGCGGCGCGGCTGTCGCTGGCCAGCAGGCTCTTGCCGCTGCGGCTGCGCAGCGGGCCCAGGGCCAGGTTCGAGGAGCCGGGGCTGCCCAGCAGGTCGAGGTCGGCAAGCTTCTGGCTGGCGGCGGCGACGTCGTTCAGGCCGGGGATCTGGCTGGCCAGGTTGATGCCCTTGAGCTTGTCGGTTTCGCCCTCGGCCAGAGGCTCGTCGGGTGCGCCGGGCAGCAGCCAGGCAAGCTTGTCGCTGCCGATCTTCTGCGCCAGGGTCAGGGCCGAGAGTTCTTCCTGCAGGTTCACCGACTGGCTGAAGGCATAGAGGCTGAAGATCAGCGCCGAGTCTTCGGGCTTCCAGTATTCGGGGCGATAGCCGCTGCGGGCGAGTTCGGCCGGCAGCTTGTCGCGGTAGCGGAACAGATAGGCGTTGACCCCGCGGGCATAGACCTCGAAGAAGCGCTTCAGGCGCGGCGAGGCGTCGGCATACAGCTGGCCGGCGCTCTGCTTGAGGTTGGCCGCGCGCATCAGGCGGTCGATGTCCAGGGCTTCGCTGCCCGCGATCTCGGCCAGTCGCCCCTGGGCGAGCAGGCGCATGGCGACCATCTGTTCGATGCGGTCGCCAGCATGGACGTAGCCGAGGCTGAACAGCGCGTCATGGAAACTGCTGCTCTCGATCAGTGGTGCGCCGATGGCGTTGCGCCGTACCGAGACGTTCTGCGCCAGGCCTTTGAGCGGCTGGACGCCGGTGGTCGGTGGCACGCTGTCCTGGTAGCCGCCCATCTGGCAGCCGGCAAGCCCGAGCATGCCGAGCAGCACGGCGCTGGTGCCGAACCGAGGGCGGAAGGGAGGAAACACGGGGGCGGCCATGACGAGGGCTCCTGGGCGGCGTGGCGGGGTCGGAAAGGCGCTAAAGGTAGGGCGGCGCGCGTCGGGCTGCAAGCGGCAAACGCAGCGCCACCCGGAGCCGCGTTACGCGCCGTGGCACTTCTTGAATTTCTTCTCGCTGCCGCATGGGCATGGATCGTTGCGTCCGACGTCCTTCAGGGCGTTGCGCACCGGTTCCTGGTGGCCGTGGTTGCAGTGCGGGCCGTGCACATGGCCGTGGTCATGATCATGGTGATGATCGTGACCGTGGTTGCAGTCGGGGCCATGGACATGGGGTTGCTGGGTCATTGCGGGTTACTCCGGTTGAAAATCGCCGGGGATTATCTCACCACTGCGCGACAAGTGCAGGTCCCGTTGACTGATCAGGCCGGTATTGAGTTCGCCTTGCAGGGTGTAGTGCAGCGGATCGCCGCTTTTCAGCAGCTTGGCGAGGGGCTTGAGGTGCTGCCACAGGTTGGTGCGCGCGGTGATCTTGAAGGTACGCCGGGCATGGCCGCCGACACTGCGCCAGATACTGGTCTCGTCCTGCACCAGCAGCAGGTCGTTGAGCCGGATTGCGTACGACAGGCTGCGGATGAACAGGCGGCTGTCGTTGGGGTTGTCGATGCGCAGGTGCAGGACGAACTCCTGCTGGTGCAGGCGCGCCTTGACGGTTTCCACCCTGACCAGGTGCACCTCGGGCTCGCGCCAGTGGTTGCCGCCCCATCCCGCACAGCCCCCCAGCAAGGCCAGGGTGAGGCCGAGCAGGAGCAGGCGGGCCAGGGCATTCATCATTGATTACCGAGGTAGCTGGCGCAGCATTTCTTGAATTTCTGCCCGCTGGCACAGGGGCAGGGGTCGTTGCGTCCGGCCTTGAGCTCGACGGTCGGGTCGATGAAGTACCAGCGCCCGCCGTTCTGTACGAATGCCGAGCGCTCGCGGTGCTGGTGGTCGCCCTGCTGGTCGTGCCAGCGTGCGGTGAAGGTGACGAACGCATGCTCCGGCTGCCCGCCCAGGACCTGTGCGCTTTCCACCTCCAACCCCAGCCAGGTGCTCTGTGCACTCCAGGCGGCAATGCCGGCACGGTCCAGCCCGGCCTGCTGGGCGGGAAGCGTGGTGGCTACCAGGTAATCCACCAGCCCCAGCACATAGGCGCTGTAGCGCGAGCGCATCAGTGCCTGGGCATCCGGTGCCGGGGTGCCGGCATGGTAGTGCCCGCAGCATGCGTCGAGAAGATTGCCGCTGCCGCAGGGGCAGACCGAGACACTCATGAATTCACCACCAGTACTTGCCAAAGTTTTGCGGATTCGCCCAGAACTTGGCATTGAGCCAGTCCGGGACCTGCTTGTAGTCATGTAGATCATAGGTGAACAGGCTCAGCACCTGTTCGTCGCGACGGAATTTCTCGCTGGCCGACAGCGCCAGGGCGAAGAAATCGGTGTCCTGCCAGCCACAGGCGGACAGGTCGGCCAGTACCGCGACCCTGCTGGCATTCAGATTGCGAATGCCGCCGAGCAGTTCCAGCCCACTGCGCTTGGGCAAGTGCTCGAGGCAGTCAACCAGCACCGCGAGGTCGAAACGTTGCGCTGCCAGGTCGGCAGGCAGCGGGCCTGGCAGCGCCTCTGACAGCACTACCGCCGGGTGGGCTGCGGCGAAGGCCTCCAGGGCCGGGAAACGCGTGCCGACCAATAGCAGGCGCGCCGGAGCGAAGCGCTCGAGAAGGGCCGCCAGGGCCTGTTGGGGGGTACGCTGGGAGAAACCGTCGGTCATTGCCAATCCTCGTTCAGGTCGCTCAAGACTAGCGGTCCCAGCCCTGGCGGCAAAGAGGCGCGGCGTCGCGTCGTGGCTTATTGCTGGCAGAGAGGGAATAGGCGGTCTTTACTCCCAGAGCATCGGTTTTGCACCGATCCCCCTAGGAGAAGCAACGAAAATGAGCATAGTACGCACAGCGATACCCCTGGTTCTGCTCACCAGTGTGTTGACTGGTTGTGCAGGTTTGCAAAAAACCGACTGGCCGAAGTGTGCTGCCGTCGGGGGCGTGGGAGGCGCAGCCCTGGGCGCCATCGAAAGCTCCAGTTGGGCCGGCTGGGGCGCGTTGCTCGGCGGTGGCCTGGCGGCGGGCTACTGCTGGGCCCATGGCGACGGTGACGAAGATGGCGATGGCGTGCCCGACAGCCGTGACAAGTGCCCAGGCACCCCGCGCGGGGTGCAGGTCGATGCCAACGGCTGCCCGCCCGAGCCGGTTGCCGTGGTCGAGGAAGTCGTCGTGGTCGAGAAGGAGGAAGTCATCGTCATCCGTGACGTGCACTTCGAGTTCGATTCCGCGCGCCTGACTGCCACCGACAAGGAACGCCTGAACACCATTGCCACGCGCCTGAAGCAGGAAGCGCCGAGCGCTCGTCTGAGCGTGACCGGCCACACCGACAGCGTCGGCTCCGACCGCTACAACCAGAAACTCTCCGAACGTCGTGCCCACTCGGTGACCGACTATCTGGTGAGCAGCGGCGTGCCACGCAGCAGCTTCGTTTCGGTAGTGGGGGCAGGCGAGGCCCAGCCGGTGGCTGACAATGCCACGGCTGACGGTCGTGCGATGAACCGGCGCACCGAGATCAAGATCCAGCGCTGACGGCCCGCGCCCACGTCTTTAGCCGTGGCGTGGGCGCATTCACCGGGGACATGATCCATGAATACCTTGTCGAAGACGGCTGTGTCGCTGCTGCTGGCCTCCAGCCTGCTGAACGGGTGCGCTACCCACAGTGATGGCAGCGCCCCCCTCAATCAACGGACCTGGCCGGTCTGCAGTCTGCTCGGCGGGCTGGTCGGTGGCGGCCTGGGTGCGATCGAAAGTTCCAGTTGGGCGACGGGGGCCGGTGTTGCCGGAGCCATTGCCGGTGGCCTGATCTGTTATGCCCAGGACGGTGACGAAGATGGCGATGGGGTGTTCGACCGTCGTGATCGTTGCCCGGACACCCCCAAAGGTACGGCGGTCGACCACATGGGCTGCCCGCTTGCGCAGTATCCGCCTTCGACGCCCAAACCCGAGGCTCCAGCACCTGCGCCTGAGGTGATCACCCTCGACGATCAGGGCCAGGTGCTGTTTGCGTTCGACTCTGCACAGTTGTCGGCCGCTGCCCAGCAGCGCCTGCAAGCGCTTTTGCCGAAGCTCGGCGATCCCGGCGTGACCGCCATCAGGGTGATCGGGCATACCGATAGCGTAGGCACAGACCGCTATAACCAGGGCCTGTCCGAGCGCCGCGCGGCCAGTGTTGCGCAGTACCTGATCGGTCAGGGGCTGTCGCCGGCCAAGGTGACCAGCCAAGGTCGCGGTGAAAGCGAGCCGGTGGCCGACAACGACACCGACGAGGGGCGAGCGAAGAACCGACGGGTGGAGCTGCACCTGAACTGAATCGCCTCTGGCGCGCGCCCTGGCGCGGCGGTACTGTTGTGCGCACGGCCCGCTCGAACGGGCCGCGTGCACATAACAAGACAGTACAAGACAGTCGGGGGGCGGGGTATGAAGTTCATCCTGGGCCTGGGCAAGGCCCTGACGGTGGTTTTCTGGTGGGTGGTGCTGGTCAATCTGTTGATGCCGCAGCCCCTGCCGTTCAATCTGCTGATCAATGCGGCAGGCATCACGCTGCTGGGCTTGCATGTGCTGGAGGTGTTTTTCTTCAACGCCAGCCTGCGCGGGCGCAGCCATCGCTGGTTCGATCGCTTGCAGATCCTGCTGACCGGCATCTTCCATGTCATGTCCATTCCCCGTCCGCAGGAGGCTTCGCGCCATGCGTAAGTTGATGTTGCTGGCCGCGCTGGCCACCCCGCTGGCCCAGGCCGAGAGTCTCGAAGTCGCTGCCCATTCGATGCTGCGCCTGCCGAACAAGTCGTCCAGCGTGCACCTGGAGCGTGTGCAGGTGGCCGACTCGGCGACCCTGCTGCTGCCGGCCACGCTCACCGCGCTGAAGATCGATCATCTTGAACTGGGACGCGATGCGCGCATTGCCATCGCCCCGGCGCAAGGCGCCTTGAGCATCGAGGCGAGCAGTGCTGTGCTGGGCGTCGGTAGTGAAATCAGCGCGCCGGGGGCGCCGGGCAGCTACGAGCGTGCGGCGCGCCCCGGTCGTGACCTCGACCTGCGCCTGCAGACGCTGGAGGCCGAGCAACTGTCGATCGACGCCCGTGGCGGCGCTGGGGCACCGGGCTATGCTGGCCTCGATGGGGGTAATGGCACGTCTGGAGGTTGTACCTGGGGCACTGCCAGCCGCGGCGCGAACGGTGACAACGGCGGCAACGGGCATGACGGCGCGGCCGGAGGAAGGATTCGCCTGGCCCTGCCGGCAGATTTCCCGCAGGAGCGCATCCAGGTACGCCTCGATGGCGGTGCACCGGGCAAGCCGGGCGCTGCCGGCAAGGCCGGGCAGGGTGGTGCGAGCAAAGGGTGCCTTGTGTATCGCACCGAGGCCGGTGCCAACGGTCGTCCGGGCCTGCCAGGGCAACCGGGGCTTGCCGGTACGGCGGGGGAGTTGATTCTGCAGCGGCTTTGACACAAGCGCTTTACGCGCCCGAGCGTTTGCGTTTCCAGGGCTGCGTCGCGGCCCTGGGTCAACGACTTCAGAACATGACGCGAGCGCTGGCCACTGCCACCACGGCAATGCCCAGCAGCAGGTTGATCCCCACCATCCGTCGGATCCTGCCCAGCACCCCGGCACCCGCCGGCCAGTCCTCGGCCTGCACCGCAGCGCGCAGCTCCGGCAGCAGCAGCGCGTGCACGCGCAGGAACAAGGCGAACATCACGATCCCGCCGCCCATCATCAGTTGTACATAGCGGGGCGCGGTCTCGAAGCCGGAAAATCGCAGGTGCAACATGCCGATACCACTTATCGCCAGCACCGCTATCGCCAGCCAGACCCATCCGAAGAAGCGTCGGAATACTTCCACCCACAGCCGCAGCCGCGCGGGCCCTTCCAGTGCTGCGACAGTCGCCGGGCGCAGTACCAGCCAGGCGAAGAACATCCCGCCAACCCAGACAAGGGCGGCCAGGACATGCAGTGTGTAGGGCAGGGCAAAGGCGAGCATCCGGATCTCCATGCGGCATAAAGGGCAATAGCGGGGTATGATAGCCGCCCCATGCGAAACACTGAAAATATATCCAGCCCTCTGGGCGCCCGCAGACCATGATCAGCAACGAACTCAAAGCCACCATCCAGGGCGCCTATTCGCGTTTTCTCGAAGCCAAGAGCCTCAAGCCGCGTTACGGCCAGCGCCTGATGATCGCCGAAGTGGCCAAGGTACTCGGCGACATCGCCTGCGATGATGAAGGCCGTCGGGCCGGCGAGCCTGCCGTGGTCGCGGTCGAGGCCGGCACCGGTACCGGCAAGACGGTCGCCTACAGCCTCGCCGCGATTCCCGCCGCCAAGGCCGCCGGCAAGCGCCTGGTGATCGCCACCGCCACCGTCGCCCTGCAGGAGCAGATCGTCTTCAAGGACCTGCCCGACCTGATGCGCAACAGCGGTTTGAACTTCAGTTTCGCCTTGGCCAAGGGGCGTGGCCGCTACCTGTGCCTGTCCAAGCTCGACGTACTGCTGCAGGAGGGTCACGCCCAGTCGGCTACCGCCCAGCTGTTCGAGGAAGAAGGCTTCCATATCGAAGTCGACGAGCGCAGCCAGAAGCTGTTCAACAGCATGATCGAGAAACTGGCCGGCAACCGTTGGGACGGCGACCGCGACAGTTGGTCGGAAACCCTCGAGGACCAGGACTGGGCGCGCCTGACCACCGACCACAGCCAGTGCACCGGCCGACATTGCCCGAACTTCCAGCAGTGCGTGTTCTACAAGGCGCGCGAAGGCATGGGCAAGGTCGATGTGATCGTCACCAACCACGACATGGTCCTGGCCGACCTGGCCCTGGGCGGCGGCGCGGTGCTGCCCGACCCGCGCGACACGATGTACGTGTTTGACGAGGGCCACCACCTGCCAGACAAGGCCATCGGCCATTTCGCCCATTATTCGCGGCTGCGCTCCACGGCCGACTGGCTGGAGCAGACCGCCAAGAACCTCACCAAGCTGTTGGCCCAGCACCCGTTGCCAGGCGACCTGGGCAAGCTGATCGAGCAGGTGCCGGAGCTGGCGCGGGAAATCCGTACCCAGCAGCAGTTCATGTTCACCCTGTGCGAGCAGGTCGCCGATTTCCGGCCTGGTGAAGACATGGAGGGGCGTGATCGTCCGCGCTACCGCTTCGAGGGGGGCGTGGTGCCCGAGCAGATCCGCGAGGTCGGCATCGAGCTGAAAAAAGGCTTCGCGCGTCTCAATGATCTGTTCACCCGACTTGCCGACCTGCTCAAGGAAGGCATGGACGGTGAAGTCAACATCGGCATCGCCAGCCACCAGGCCGAAGAGTGGTACCCGCTGTTCGGCAGCCTGGTCACCCGTGCCCAGGGCAACTGGGAGCTGTGGACCGCCTTCACCGCCGAAGACCCGGAAGACAGTCCGCCCATGGCGCGCTGGCTGACGCTGGCCGAGAGTGGGGCGCTGTTCGACATCGAGGTCAACGCCAGCCCGATCCTCGCCGCCGAAATGCTGCGCCGCAGCCTGTGGAGCGTTGCCCATGGTGCACTGGTCACCTCGGCGACCTTGACGGCCCTGGGCAAGTTCGATCGCTTCCGCATGCGCTCCGGCCTGCCGCGCGATGCGGTGACCTGCGTCGTACCCAGCCCATTCGTGCATGGCGATGCCGGCTTGCTGCGGGTGCCCGATCTGGGTGCCGACCCGCGCGATGCGGCGGGCCACACGGCGGCGATCATCCGCGAATTGCCGAACATCGTCGAAGAAGCCCGTGGTGCGCTGGTGCTGTTCTCTTCGCGCAAGCAGATGCAGGACGTGTTCGATGGCCTGGACCGCGACTGGCGCAAGCTGGTGCTGATCCAGGGCAACCTGTCCAAGCAGGAAACGCTCAACAAGCACAAGGCGCGGGTCGATGACGGTCAGCACAGTGTGTTGTTCGGCCTGGCCAGTTTCGCCGAGGGCGTCGACCTGCCAGGTGCTTATTGCGAGCACGTGGTCATCGCCAAGATTCCGTTCGCCGTGCCGGACGATCCGGTCGAGGCGGCCCTGGCGGAGTGGATCGAGGCGCGTGGCGGTAACCCGTTCATGGAAATCGCCGTACCCGACGCCTCCCTGCGCCTGATCCAGGCCTGCGGTCGCCTGCTGCGTACCGAGCAGGACCGTGGCGTCATCACCTTGCTCGATCGACGCCTGGTCACCCAGCGCTACGGCAAGGCTATTCTCAATGCGCTGCCGCCCTTCCGGCGGGAGATCCAGTAACGGCCGGAGCATGATGCTCCGGCCCGTTGTCCATGACTCGATCAGGCCCATGAGGGCCTTGAAGGAGAGCCACGTCCACATGATCCGCCGTACCTTGCCCGTCGTTTTCACCCTGCTCTTCAGTACCCCGTTGCTGGCAGCCCAGCAGACGTTGTTCAGCTTCGTACGCCCGACTTCGGTCGTCACCGTGACCACCGAGGACACGGGCATGCCGCAGTACAACGCGGAGCAAACAGCCGAAGGCGAGGTGCTGCGGCGCGTGGTGTTCAACACGGTGGAGCGTCCGACCCTGCGCCTGAGCCCGCAGGCCGGTACCTGGGATTGGTCGACGGGGCAGTTTCTGACGCTACGCCTGCAAAGTGCGATGGACTGGGCCTTGACCGTGGACGTCACGCTGCTGGGCAGCGACGGGCGTACGCTCACCAGCCGCATCGACCTGCCAGCGGGCCCGGCACAAACGGTGATGGTGCCGCTCAAGGCCAGTTCGCCGTTGAGCCAGGGCATGCGTGCCGGTCCACCGATGCCCTGGACGTACGAAGGACAGCGTGTGCTGTTGACCAGCAGCGAGGGTGAGGTAGACCTCAAGCAGGTGGTTTCGATCAGCCTGAGCATTCCGCGACCCAAGGTCGCGCAGAACCTGCTGATCGAAAAGGTCGGGATACAGGATGATGACCAGGCATACCGGGCAGCCTACGGCGATCTGATCGACGCCTATGGCCAGTCCACCCGCGCACGCTGGCCGGAAAAAATCGTCAACGATGAACAACTCAAGGCCGCCGATACGCGTGAACGGCAGCAGCTCAAGGCTTGGCTGGCCGAGCGCGACAGGCAGAAACTGGACACCTACGGCGGCCTGGTGGCCGGCCCGGCCTTCGAAGCCACCGGCTTCTTCCGCACTGAAAAGCGCGATGGCCGCTGGTTCCTGGTGACCCCGCAGGGGCACCCGTTCTACTCGCTGGGCGTCAACGCGGTGGCCGCCGATGGCGGGCGCACCTACGTCGCGGGCCGCGAATCGATGTTCAAAGGGTTGCCCGGGGAGGGTGACCCGCTCGCGGCGTTCTATGGTGAGGGCAACAATGACGACGGCAATGCGTCTTCCCAGGGGCGCGGGTTCAAGCAAGGGCGTTGGTTCGACTTCTATGCTGCCAACCTGCAGCGTACCTATGCCAAGCCCTGCGCCCCTGCGGCCGAGGGCCAGCCGCCAACGAACTGCCCGGCAGCCGGTGTCGATGCCGAACGCTGGCAGGTGCACAGCCTCGATCGTTTACAGGCCTGGGGTTTCAACACCCTGGGTAACTGGAGCGATCCGACCCTGGGTCAGGCCAAGCGCATGCCGTACACCCTGCCACTATCGATTGTCGGCGACTATGCCAGCATCAGCACTGGCATGGACTGGTGGGGGCGCATGCCCGACCCGTTCGACCCACGATTTGCCATGGCCACCGAGCGCGCCGTAGCCATTGCCGCGCGGGACCATCGCGACGACCCCTGGCTGATCGGTTATTTCGCCGACAACGAACTGGCCTGGGCGGCGCCGGGCGATGACCCCAAGGCACGCTATGGCCTGGCCTACGGCACCTTGCGTCTGACCACCGATGTGCCGGCCAAGCGCGCCTTCCTCAAGCAGTTGCGTGACAAATACCGAAACCAGGAGGGGTTGTCGAAGGCCTGGGGCATCGAACTGAAGGCCTGGGAGCTCATGGAGGACCCGGGTTTCGAGGCGCCCCTGCCCAACCCGGAGCATCCGGAAATCGAGCGTGACTACCAGCACTTCCAGCAGGTGTTCGCACAGACCTACTTCAAGACCATCTCCGATGCGCTGAAATGGCATGCGCCCAACCATTTGTTGTTGGGTGGACGCTACGCGGTCAGCACGCCTGAGGCGGTGAAGGCCTGCGCCGAGTTCTGCGATGTGCTCAGTTTCAACTTCTATACCCTCAAGCCCGAGGATGGCTACGACTTCGCCCGGTTGGTCGAGCTGGACAAACCGGTGCTGGTCTCGGAGTTCCAGTTTGGCTCCCGGGACCGTGGCCCTTTCTGGCCAGGGCCGCTCGAGGTGGCGCGTGAAGAGGACCGTGGGCCTGCCTACGGCAATTTCCTCAAGGCAGCCCTGGCTCAGCCGATGATCGTTGGCGCTCACTGGTTCCAATACCTTGACCAGCCCGCCAGCGGGCGCCTGCTCGATGGGGAGAATGGGCATCTGGGCCTGGTCGCTATCACCGATGTGGCGTATTCGGGTTTTGTCGAGGCCGTGCGTCGGAGCAACCAGCAGGCCCTGGAGCAATTGCGCGCGGGGCTTGAGGTCAAGGCGCCCTGAAGGTGACAGTTTGGTTCAGCCAAACCCCAAGGTTTTCCTTACAACCTTCCAGCCACATTCAGTATGCAAACCCGCCAACTACTGAAACAATGCACGACTTTGTAAGACAGGTCGTACGGAGAGTAGGCGGGTGCAGATCCAGGGTCACTATGAGCTGAAGTTCGAAGCGGTGCGCGAGGCATTTGCGGCATTGTTCAATGATCCCCAGGAGCGTGGCGCGGCGCTGTGCATCCAGGTAGGGGGCGAAACCGTCATCGATCTTTGGGCTGGAAGTGCCGACAAGGACGGCCAGCAGGCCTGGCACAGCGATACCATCGCCAACCTGTTCTCCTGCACCAAGACCTTCACTGCCGTGACTGCGTTGCAACTGGTGGGCGAGGGCAAGCTGGCCCTGGACCTTCCGGTGATTCGGTACTGGCCGGAATTTGCCCAGGCGGGCAAGGAAGGCATCACCCTGCGTCAGTTGCTCAGCCATCGCGCCGGCCTGCCGGCAATCCGTGAGCTGTTGCCCGCCGAGGCCCTCTACGACTGGCAGGTCATGGTCGATGCCTTGGCTGCCGAAACCCCGTGGTGGACCCCTGGCAGCGAACATGGCTATGCCGCTATCACCTATGGCTGGCTGATCGGTGAACTGATCCGCCGCGCCGATGGCCGCGGCCCTGGTGACTCGATCGTTGCCCGCACTGCGCGCCCGTTGGGCCTGGACTTCCACGTGGGGCTAGCCGATGAGGAGTTCCACCGCGTGGCGCATATCGCCCGTGGCAAGGGTAATCCTGGTGATGCCGCCGCCCAGCGCTTGCTGCAGGTGACCATGCGCGAGCCCGAGGCGTTGTCGACCCGCGCCTTCACCAACCCGCCGGCGATCCTCACCAGCACCAACAAACCCGAGTGGCGACGCATGCAGCAACCGGCTGCCAATGGCCATGGCAATGCCCGCAGCCTGGCGGGTTTCTATGCCGGCCTGCTCGATGGCAGCCTGCTGGAATCCGAACTGCTCGATGAGCTGACCCGCGAGCACAGCCTTGGACAGGATCGCACGCTGTTGACCCAGACCCGTTTTGGCCTGGGCTGCATGCTCGACCAGCCGGATGTCGCCAACGCCACCTTCGGTCTGGGGGCTCGGGCCTTTGGTCATCCGGGGGCGGGCGGATCGGTTGGTTTCGCCGACCCTGAGCACGACGTGGCCTTCGGCTTCGTCACCAATACCCTGGGCCCTTACGTATTGATGGACCCCCGTGCGCAGAAGCTGGTACGGGTACTGGGCAGTTGCCTTTGATCGGGTAATGCGGGTAATGCCCGATCCCTTTGACTATCCTCAATGCCAACGCCTCGCGTGCGTGGGCAAAATTTCTTTCTAATTCATGGTGTATCGCTGATGTCCTCACAAAAAACCTTAGCACTTGCCCTGTGCCTGGCCATGACCGGCTGCGCCAGCCACTCCCAGGACGCCTCGAAGGACGGTGGCCTCAGCTGGTGGCCGTTCGGTTCGGACAAGGTTGCCGAACAGGACGTGAAGGACGCGGTGACCGAGAAGGTCGCCCAGGCCGATGCCAAGTCCGAAAGCAGCAGCCGCTGGTGGTGGCCGTTCGGCTCCAGCGACAAGCAGGCCGAGGCGCCCGCGGTACCCAAGATCGACCAGAAAGCTACCCAGGCCTGGCTGGACGAGTATGAACCGAAGCTGCGCGAGGCGGCCAAAGACAGCAAGCTTGAAGTCGAGCGTCGTGACAACGTGCTTGCAGTGACCCTGCCGGTCGACGGCTCCTACAACCCGGACCGCCCGAACATGCTGCTGCCGTCTTCTCTGGGCCCGATCACCCGCGTGGCCAAGATCGTCGAAGGCGATCCGAAGACTGCCGTGCTCGTGCTCGGTCACGCTGACACCAGCGGTGTTGCAGTTGCCAATCAGAAGCTCAGCCTCGAGCGTGCAGCCTCGGTCTCGGCGATTTTCCGCTTGAGCGGCCTGCAGCGTGACCGCCTGACCCTCAAGGGCATGGGCGCAGTGATGCCGCGTGCCGCCAACGACAGCGTCGAGGGCCGTGCCTTGAACCGCCGTGTGGAAATGCTGCTGACGCCGCAGAACACCATGGTTGCGCTGTTGGCGAAGTACCAGCAGGCCGCGCCAGCGTCCGTACCGGCAGCGATGGTCGCCACCCAGGACGCCAAGGCCCCGGCCAAGGCCGTTGAGGCCAAACCGGCCGCCAAGCCAACTGCCAAGGCTGCCGCCAAACCGGCTGCGAAGAAGGCCGTGGCGAAAACCGCAGCCAAGCCAGCCGCGAAAAAACCAGCTGCCAAGCCAGCAGCGAAGAAGGCGGCCCCAGCTGCTGACAAGAAAGTCGCCGCCAACAGCCCTGCGAAGACCAATTGATCGTCTGAGGAAACGCAGTCATGACTCAATCCCTGGCCGATATGCGCCGCGACTACACCCGTGATGGCCTGGCCGAGGCCCAGGCCCCGGGCGAGCCGTTCGCGCTGTTCCATCACTGGTTTGGCGAGGCGGTGAAGACCGAGCAGCCACCGGTGGAGGCCAACGCCATGACCCTCGCCACCGTCGATGGCGAGGGGCGTCCGCACTGTCGTGTGCTGTTGCTCAAGGGGCTCGATGAGCGCGGCTTCACCTTTTTCACCAACTATGACAGTGCCAAGGGCCAGCAACTGCTGGCCAACCCGTTCGCGGCCATGACCTTTTTCTGGCCAGCGCTCGAGCGCCAGGTACGGATCGAGGGACGGGTGGAAAAGGTCAGCGCTCAGGAGTCGGACGACTACTACCAGGTACGTCCGCTGGGCAGCCGTCTGGGCGCCTGGGCGTCGCCGCAAAGCCGGGTGATTGCCGATCGTGCCGAGCTCGAAGGGTTGGTCAAGGCCACCGAGGCGCGGTTCTCCGACACCCAGCCGCATTGCCCGGAACATTGGGGCGGCTACCGCCTGCTGCCTGAACGGATCGAATTCTGGCAGGGGCGCTCCAGTCGCTTGCACGATCGCCTCAATTACCGCCTGGTCGATGGTCAGTGGCTGCGTGAGCGGCTGGCACCGTGATCATCAGGGGCCGCTTGCGGCCCCGCCATTGCTCGGCAGGGTGTGGTCCCCATCCAGCCATTCAGCGGCAAAATACCGACCTGCAACGCCTGTCACTGCGACGATGAAGTAATCCACGACTATTCTTGGTCTCATTGGTGAAGTGGGCGGCAAGTCGCTTGGCGCCTGTACTCGAGCTGAATGAAAACAATTTAATAACGTTTGTGTCGTGACACCCATCTACACGGGGAGTCTAATGGACACCTGACTTATGGAGATTCCCCATGCGTAAATCCGTTTTGATGGTGGCGAGCTTCACCACCATGGCGCTGTTGCTCGGCGGCTGCCAGTCCAGCCTGACCGGTGACAGCTATTCCCGAGATGAAGCCCGTCGCGTGCAGACCGTGCGCATGGGCACGATCGAATCCCTGCGCCCGGTCAAGATCGAGGGTACCAAGACGCCGATCGGTGGTGGTGCCGGCGCCATCGTCGGTGGTGTCGCGGGCAGTGCCGTCGGCGGTGGTCGTGGCAGTATCGTCGCTGCGGTGATCGGCGCCGTGGCCGGTGGCCTGGCAGGTTCGGCTGCTGAAGAAGGCCTGACCCGCACCCAGGGCGTTGAAATTACCGTGCGTGAAGACGACGGCAGCATGCGCGCCTACGTGCAGCAAGTGCAGCAGAACGAGATCTTCCGCGTGGGCGAGCGCGTGCGCATCATGACCGTCGACGGCACAAGCCGCGTCACTCACTGATTTCGCAGGGCAAAGAAAACCCCGATCCGGCGAGGCCGGTCGGGGTTTTTTTGTGCCTGGTGCTATCAGCTGGCTGCAACCGCCACTTGTCGCTTGCGGCTGGCCGCCGCAGTCACGGCATAGCCGATCAATGCTGCGAAGAGCGAGCCGGTGAGGATGCCCATGCGGTCCTCTCCGGCATACTCGCTGACACCGGATGGGAAGGCCAGGGAACCGACGAACAGGCTCATGGTGAAACCGATGCCGCAAAGAATCGCGACGCCAAGCACCTGCCCCCAGTTGGCGCCCGCCGGCAGGGCGGCCAGG
The DNA here is from genome assembly GCF_014268955.1 of Pseudomonas sp. RW3S2. Classification (NCBI taxonomy): domain Bacteria; kingdom Pseudomonadati; phylum Pseudomonadota; class Gammaproteobacteria; order Pseudomonadales; family Pseudomonadaceae; genus Pseudomonas; species Pseudomonas sp. RW3S2. The sequence goes on from NZ_JABWRM010000008.1 coordinate 232,735, forward strand.
CGCAGTTTGATGGCCATCCAGGTCAGGCCGAACACGCCGACCGTCTTACCCAGCAGCAATCCGATGGCGATGCCCATGGGCACCGAATGCGTGAAGCTCTCCGCGCTGGCGTTGACCAGGGATACACCTGCATTGGAGAAGGCGAACAGCGGCAGGATCGCGTAGGCCACCCAGGGGTGTAGCGCGTGCTCCAGGGTGAGCAATGGAGAGGTACTTTTCTTGCCGCCAGCGCCCAGCGGGATGAACATTGCCAGGGCCACGCCGGCGAGGGTGGCATGCACGCCGCTCTTCAGCACGCAGACCCAAAGTACCAGCCCCACGATCAGGTAGGGTGCAAGCTTCTTCACCCCTAGACGGTTCATGCCCAGCAGAGCCAGCAGACAGCCCCCTGCAAGCATCAATGCCATGCTCGAAAGCTCGCCGGAATAGAACAGGGCGATGATGATGATCGCACCCAGGTCGTCGATGATCGCAAGGGTCATCAGGAACAGTTTGAGCGAGACAGGCACACGCTTGCCGAGCAGCGCCAGCACGCCAAGGGCGAAAGCGATGTCGGTCGCGGTAGGGATGGCCCAGCCGGCGAGTGTTGCGGGGTTGTCACGGTTGATGAACCAGTAGATCAGCGCCGGGACCAGCATGCCACCGACTGCGGCGGTGGCCGGCAGGATGATCTGCGAAGGTTTCGACAGCTGGCCCTCGAGCACTTCGCGCTTGACCTCCAGCCCGATCAGCAGGAAGAACAATGCCATCAGGCCGTCGTTGATCCACAGCAGCAGCGGCTTGGCGATCTCCAGGGGGCCGATTTGCACAGCGACGGGGACGTCGAGAAAACTGACGTACAGATGCGACAGCGGGGAGTTGTTGACGATGAGGGCGATGATCGCCGCGATGATCAGCAGCAAGCCGCTGGCGGCCTCCAGCTGAAGGAAACGATTGATGAGGCTGCGCACGGGGATGGGTCTCCAGTACGTTGATCGAACGGAACGGGAGTACACCCTAACGCGCAACGATATTCTTTAAAACAAAAATTATATTCTTTTTTGTTATAAGTGGTTTCGCTTTGGTCTTGTGAGTCTTGCGCGGAAATATTCACTTGGATTGTAGGATTACTCAGACAACTAACGGGTCTTTCTACCATTGAAATGCACGTTGAAATACTCGTGGGAAAATGTCGCAGCCGAACATGCACGACGGAAGGAAAGTTGGAGGTCGCACAGTAACCTACATCCTGCTTGGATCGTTCACCCGCAAGGTTGGCTACGACAAACCGCATTCAGGCGACGTGGCGCCTGAGTTTCTCGAGTTCTACTGGGGCAACTGGCTGCGGGGGGCGTTGCCGCTGGCAGCTTTCGATCTTGATGAGCGCAGCGGTTATCGGCAGGCAGTTGCGCCAGCGGCTAGCTTGATGGTGACGCTGGCTCCGCAGCAGCTTGTGGGCGACAGCGACTTCACTGCGCGCCAGCTGGGAGGTTATCGCAGCGTGACCGCAAGGAGCTGGACAAGACTGCGAGTCGCAAGTTGGGCTATGTGGCCGAGTACCGCAAGAACCGCAGTGCTCGGCAATAGCCGCAACCTCGTGCAACTGGCCTGGCTTGGGGCGTCAGGCCTTGATGCCGAGTATGTCGCGCGCGACCGCTTCAGCGATCCGAATGCCATCGACGCCGGCCGACAGGATGCCGCCGGCATAGCCTGCCCCTTCACCGGCCGGGAACAGGCCCTTGAGATTCAGGCTCTGGTAGTCCTCGCCACGGGTGATGCGCAGCGGTGAGGAGGTGCGCGTCTCGATACCGGTCAGCACTGCATCGTGCAGGTTGTAGCCCTTGATCTGGCGATCGAAGGCCGGTAGCGCTTCGCGAATCGCCTCGATGGCGAAGTCTGGCAGGCTGGGGGCTAGGTCCCCGAGGGTGACGCCTGGTTTATAGGAGGGTTCGACGCTGCCCAGCGCCGTGGACGCACGACCTGCGACGAAATCGCCGACCAGTTGCGCCGGCGCCTGGTAGTTGCTGCCACCCATGACATAGGCGTGGGCTTCCAGGCGTTCCTGCAACTCGATACCAGCCAGCGGGCCGCCCGGGTAGTCACGCTCAGGATCGATGCCCACGACGATGCCAGAGTTGGCATTGCGCTCATTACGCGAATACTGGCTCATGCCGTTGGTGACTACGCGCCCCGGCTCACTGGTGGCCGCGACCACGGTACCGCCCGGGCACATGCAGAAGCTGTAGACCGAACGACCGTTCTTGGCGTGGTAGACCAGCTTGTAGTCGGCAGCGCCCAGTTTCGGGTGGCCGGCATACTTGCCCAGGCGCGCCTTGTCGATCAGCGATTGGGGATGCTCGATACGGAAGCCCACCGAGAATGGCTTGGCCTCCATGAACACGCCCTTGGCGTGCAGCATGCGGAAGGTGTCGCGGGCGCTGTGGCCCAGGGCCAGCACTACATGGCGTGAGTGCAGCTGTTCGCCGCTTTCCAGCACCACACCGGTGAGCTGTTCGCCCTCGAGCAGCAAGTCGGTAACCTTTTCCTGGAAGCGGATTTCACCGCCCAGGCTGAGGATTTCCTCACGCATCTTCTCGACCATGCTGGTCAGGCGGAAGGTGCCGATGTGTGGCTTGTTGATATAGAGGATTTCTTCCGGTGCACCCGCCTTGACGAATTCTTCGAGCACCTTGCGGCCATGGTGCTGCGGGTCCTTGATCTGGCTGTACAGCTTGCCGTCGGAGAAGGTGCCGGCGCCGCCTTCGCCGAACTGCACGTTGGATTCGGGGTTGAGCACGCTCTTGCGCCACAGGCCCCAGGTATCCTTGGTGCGCTGGCGCACTTCCTTGCCGCGTTCGAGCACGATCGGCTTGAAACCCATCTGCGCCAGCAGCAGGCCTGCAAAGATGCCGCACGGGCCGAAGCCGACCACGATCGGACGCTGCTGAAGATCGGCAGGTGCATGTCCGACGAACTTGTAGCTGACGTCCGGTGCCACGCTGATATTGCGATCATCGGCGAACCTGTGCAGAAGCTCGGCTTCGTTGCTGGCTTCAAGGTCGATGGTGTAGATGAACAGCAGCTCGCTGTTCTTCTTGCGCGCATCATAGCTGCGCTTGAACAGGTTGAAGCCGAGCAGTTGCTCGTCGCGGATCCCCAGGCGCTGGACGATAGCCTCGCGCAAGGCTTCGTCGGGATGGTCCAGGGGCAGCTTCAGTTCGGTGATTCGTAGCATGGCAGGGTCCAGTATCCCGGCCATGGGCGGCCGGCGGCTTTACTCAAACCGCCAAGTATAAGCTGTTCGCCGGCCTGACTGGCAGGATAAAAGTACCCGATGATCAGTTGTCGCGCGCACCGCCGTAGTAGGCGCAGCCTTGCAGGGTCTGGCCATCGATGCGCAGTTCGGCGCGTAGATGGCGCACGGCACCGGTGCCAGGCTCTACGCAACGCTGCGGCGCGACCCACAGCTCGACGCGCTGGCCGTTGGCTTCACTGGACAGGCTCAGGCCGCCGCCGGGCATCTGCTCTTCGAGGAACGGCAGCGGCAGCGGATCCTTGTCGGCACGGTTGATCACCATGCCCTTGCCGCTGGCCTTGATGTCCCAGTCGGGTGCATGCCCGCCGGCACGCAGGGTCAGTTGCTTGAAGTTGGGGTCTTCGCAGGCGCTGGCGGAGTTTTCGACGCGGTACAGCCGGGTGACGTCCAGCTGACCGTCACTGTTGGCCTCGCGGCTGCCGGCCAGGCGCCCGCGGAGGTCGGCGAACAGTGAGGCCTTGGGGCCATTGGCGAGGTTGGCGGCTTCCTGCAGGATACCGGTGCCGGCGGCATCCTTGACCACGAAGCGGCGTGCCTCGCTGCAAGGCTTGAACAGCAACTGACCGTTGGCTGCGCTCAGTTCGCCTTGCATGCGCGTGGTGCCGACGTTCGGGTCGCTTGGTTGCTCGGCGAGCATCTGGCAACCGGCGAACAGGGGCAGCAGGGCAGCGAGCAGCAGGGGAGGGGTGAGGCGCATCGGTGGACTCCGGGGTCGCGGCGGGTTGAAGTTGGCCACGTTACCCAGCGGGGAGCGGCTTCACAAGGGGCAGGCCGCAGGAACAGTACCGGCCACTGAACCTCCACCCCCATGAAAAAAGGGCCCGCAGGCCCTTTGATCATTCAACCACCCAGGTACGCGTCCCGTACCTTCGGATCGGTCAGCAGTGCTTCCCCGGTCCCTTGCATCACCACCTTGCCGTTCTCCAGCACATAGGCGCGGTCGGCGATCTTCAGCGCCTGGTTGGCGTTCTGCTCAACCAGGAACACCGTCACACCATCACGGCGCAGCTGTTCGATGATATCGAAGATCTGCTGGATGATGATCGGCGCCAGGCCCAGCGACGGCTCGTCGAGCAGCAGCAGCTTGGGCTTGCTCATCAGCGCCCGGCCGATGGCCAGCATCTGCTGCTCACCACCGGACATGGTGCCGCCGCGCTGGGTGAAGCGCTCCTTCAGGCGCGGGAACAGTTGCAGGACCTTGTCCATCTGCTCCTGGTAATCGCCCTTGTCGGTGAAGAAACCGCCCATGGCCAGGTTTTCCTCGACGGTCAGGCGGGCGAACACACGGCGGCCTTCCGGCACGACGGCGATGCTCTTGCGCATGATATGCGAGGAGGGCTGGCCGACCAGCTCTTCGCCCAGGTACTTGATGCTGCCGCTGTGTGCCTGTGGCGAGCCGCACAGGGTCATCAGCAGGGTCGACTTGCCGGCGCCGTTGGCGCCGATCAGCGTGACGATCTCGCCCTGGTTGATTTCCACGTTGACGCTGTGTAGCGCCTGGATCTTGCCGTAGAAGGTGGAAACGTTCTCGAACTTCAGCATTTACGCTTCCCCCAGGTAGGCCTTGATCACATCAGGATTGCCGCGAATCTCTTCCGGCGTGCCATCGGCCAGCGGCGTGCCCTGGTTGATCACCACGATGTGGTCGGAAATGCTCATCACCAGTTTCATGTCGTGCTCGATCAGCAGCACGGTCACGTTGTGCGATTCGCGCAGGTAGCCGATGAGGGCCTTGAGGTCTTCGGTTTCCTTGGGGTTCAGGCCTGCTGCCGGTTCGTCGAGCATGATGATCCGTGGCTGGGTCATCATGCTGCGGGCGATTTCCAGGCGGCGTTGCTGACCGTAGGCCAGGGTGCCGGCGGTACGGTTGGCGAATTCGGTCAGGTTGACCTTCTCCAGCCAGTACTGGGCCCGCTCCATGGCTTCCTTCTCGCTGCGGCGGAAGGACGGGGTCTTGAACAGGCCGGCAAAGAAGTTGGTGTTCAGGTGCCGGTGCTGGGCGATCAGCAGGTTTTCCAGCGCGGTCATTTCCTTGAACAGGCGTACGTTCTGGAAAGTCCGCACCACACCCTTGCGGGCGATCTGGTGGCCGGCCAGGCCCTGGATCGGCTGGCCGTCGAGCAGGATGGTGCCGCCACTTGGCTTGTAGAAGCCGGTCAGGCAGTTGAACACCGTGGTCTTGCCAGCGCCGTTCGGGCCGATCAAGGCCACCACCTGTTTTTCCTTGACGGTCAGGCCCACGCCGTTGACCGCCAACAAGCCGCCGAAGCGCATGCTCAGGCCGCTGACTTGCAGAATTTCGCGGCTCATCGACGCAGCTCCATGTGTGGACGTTGCATAGGCAGCAGGCCTTGCGGACGCCAGATCATCATCAACACCATCAGCGCACCGAACATCAGCATCCGGTATTCGCTGAACTCACGCATCAGCTCAGGCAGCAGGATCATCACGATGGCCGCTAGAATCACGCCCAGCTGAGAGCCCATGCCGCCAAGCACGACGATGGCGAGGATGATCGCCGACTCGATGAAGGTGAACGACTCCGGGGTCACCAGGCCCTGGCGCGCGGCGAAGAAGCTGCCGGCGAAACCTGCGAAGCAGGCGCCCAGGGTGAAGGCCGAGAGCTTGATCACGGTAGGGTTCAGGCCCAGCGCGCGGCAGGCGATCTCGTCTTCGCGCAGCGCTTCCCAGGCACGCCCGATCGGCATGCGCAGCAGGCGGTTGATCACGAACAGCGCCAGCAAGGCCAGCAGCAGGGCGACCAGGTAGAGGAAGATGACCTTGTTGATCGAGTTGTATTCCAGCCCGAAGAACTCGTGGAAGGTCTGCATGCCCTCTGCCGCGCGGGGTTGGAAGGTGAGCCCGAAGAACTCGGGTTTGGGGATGTTGCTGATGCCGTTGGGGCCGCCGGTCCAGTCGGTGAGGTTGCGCAGGAACAGGCGAATGATTTCGCCGAAGCCGAGCGTGACGATCGCCAGGTAGTCACCGCGCAGGCGCAGTACCGGGAAGCCGAGCAGGAAGCCGAATGTCGCGGCCATGAGGCCGGCGATCGGCAGGCAGACCCAGAAGCTCCAGCCCAGGTAGTGCGAGAGCATGGCGTAGCTGTAGGCGCCGACGGCGTAGAAACCGACGTAACCCAGGTCGAGCAGGCCGGCCAGGCCGACCACGATGTTCAGGCCCAGGCCCAGCAACACGTAGATCAGGATCAGGGTGGCGATGTCGACCGCGCCGCGCGAGCCGAAGAACGGCCAGATCAGCGCGGCCACGATCAGGCCGAGGATGATCCAGCGCTGGGTCTTGGGCAGGGTCAGGAAGTTGCTGACCGAAGGCGGGATCAGTTTGCGATCCGAGCGCCCGCCCATCACCGAACTCCACTGCTTGTCGAACAGCACGCGCAGGAACATCAGTATCGAACACACGGCAATGATGCTGATGGTGAAGCTGCCCTGGCTGTGCACGATCAGGCTGATGCCGTCGATGCTCAGCTTCAGGCCCAGCACCGGGAAGGCGACGGCCCAGACCAGCAAGGCGCTGAAGAACGCCTGTTTGAGATTTCTGTTCATACTTTTTCAACCTCCGGACGGCCCAGGATGCCGGTCGGCCGGAACAGCAAGACGAGAACCAACAAGCCAAACGCCACCACATCCTTGTATTGGTCGCCGAAGATGTCGGCGCCGAAGGCTTCGGCCACACCCAGCACCAGCCCGCCGAGCATGGCGCCCGGAATGCTGCCGATGCCGCCCAGTACCGCCGCGGTGAAGGCCTTCAGGCCCACCAGGAAACCGGCGTTGGGGTTGATCACCCCGTACTGCATGCTCAGCAGTACGGCCGCCACGGCCGCCAGGGCAGCACCGATGACGAAGGTCAGGGCGATGATGTTGTTGGTGTTGATGCCCAGCAGGTTGGCCATCTTGATGTCCTCGGCGCAGGCGCGGCAGGCGCGGCCCAGACGGGAACGGGAGATGAACAGGGTCAGGCAGGTCATGGCCACCAGAGTGACCACGAACACCAGGATCTGCATGTAGGACACCAGCACTTCCTCCGCACCGCCCGGGCCGAACGAGAAGGCGCCCGGAATCAGGTTGGGGATGGATTTGTCCTTGGAGTCCTGCGACAGGAGCACGGTGTTCTGCAGGAAGATCGACATGCCGATAGCGGAAATCAGCGGGATCAGGCGGTTGCTGTTACGCAGCGGTCGGTAGGCGACCCGCTCGATGCTGTAGCCATAGGCACTGGTGACGCAGATGGTGGCGACGAAGGCCACGGTCATGAGGATCGGCAGCGAGTGAATGCCCATCATGGCCAGCCCCGCGAGGGCGATGAAGGCCACGTAGGATCCGATCATGTACACCTCGCCGTGGGCGAAGTTGATCATCCCGATGATGCCGTACACCATCGTGTAACCGATGGCGATCAAGGCATAGGTGCTGCCGATGGTCAATCCATTAACCAGTTGTTGGAAGAAATGGTAGATCTCAGGCATTACAGCGCTCCTAAAAACCTGATTTGCATTTCGCTGGCGGGCGATGGGCCCGGCCCGTTTCGTGGTCTTCGCCAAGTCAGTGGGCACAGCCAGGAAACCGCGGGTGACGGTTTTAAGATTTTCAGGTGAACCGGCTCCCGGATCGCGGGAATCAGGTCCATGAACCTCGTAAAACAAAGCCCACTGCTCGCACAGTGGGCTTCTCGGTCAGCTATTAGTCACGCAGTTACTGAGGGGAGACTTCGGTCTTCGGCTTGCCGAAGTGCCATTCGTAGACCACGAACTTGAAGTCTTTCAGGTCGCCTTTCTCGTCGTAGGACAGCTCGCCGGTCGGGGTCTTGAACTTGCCGGCGTGGATGGCGGCTGCCACCTTGTCGGTGTCTTCGGACTTGGCGGCTTCGATACCCTTGGCGATCAGCTCGACAGCGGAGTAGGCCGGGAACACGAACGGACCGCTAGGATCCTTGCCGTCAGCCTTGATGGCGTCGACGATGGCCTTGTTCTCAGGGGCAGCGTCGAACGACTTCGGCAGGGTGACCAGCAGGCCTTCGGAAGCGCCCTGGGCGATCTGCGAGATGGAGTCGTTGCCGACACCTTCCGGCCCCATGAACTTGGCTTTCAGGCCCTTCTCTTGCGCCTGGCGCAGGATCAGGCCCAGCTCTGGGTGGTAGCCACCGTAGTAGACGAAGTCGACGTTGTTCTGCTTGAGCTTCTGGATGATCGAGGAGAAGTCCTTGTCACCGGCGTTCAGGCCTTCGAAGACGGCGACCTTGGTGCCTTTCTTCTCGAGGGTCTGCTTGACCGCGGTAGCGATGCCTTCACCGTACTGCTGCTTGTCGTGCAGGACGGCAACGACCTTGGGCTTGACGTGGTCGGCGATGTAGTTGCCGGCCGCCGGGCCCTGGGCGCTGTCCAGACCGATGGTGCGGAAGATCAGCTTGTAGCCACGCGCGGTGATTTCCGGGGAGGTGGCGGCAGGGGTGATCATGATCACGCCTTCGTCTTCGTAGATGTCGGACGCAGGCTGGGTGGAGCTGGAGCACAGGTGGCCGATGACGAACTTGACGCCGTCGTTGACCACTTTGTTGGCGACTGCAACGGCCTGTTTCGGGTCGCACGCGTCGTCATATTCCTTGGCCTCGAGCATCTTGCCGTCGACGCCACCCTTGGCGTTGATGTCTTTGATGGCCTGTTTGGCGCCGATGAACTGCATGTCGCCATATTGCGTGACCGGACCGGTCTTGGGACCGGCGATGCCGATTTTGATGGTGTCGGCGGCAAACGAATGGCTGGCTACCCCGGCCAGGACCATTGCGGCGAACAGCTTGGAAATCTTGATCATAGTGCTCCACTCATTCTGTTGTAATTCTTATAGTCCTGGCGGCCAGGGCTACAGACCGGGCGGGATTTGCGGCACGCTCGTGCCATGTTGCAAGCCCACCTTCCCCCGGAACATGTCCCGGAACTGTACCGGTACAGTGTAGAGCGCTGTCCGAGCGCTTGAAAAGCGGGCGAAAAGCGCATGTTTCCCGAGGTGTCGCATGATCGACATAAAGATATAGAAAAGCGCCATCACTTTGCCTCTATCCCGAGCCCAACCCCATATAACCGGGGCCCGTCGATCAAATTACGTATTTGAAACCGGGTTTTTCTGCAAAAATGCCGGCCTTTTCAAATGGCCATTCTGTCGGCAGGAAAACCCATGACTGATCACACAAGCACCCTCTATGCCAAATTGCTCGGCGAGACCGCGATTATCGAGTGGAAAGCCTTGGAGCGTTTCTGGGCCAAGGGTGACCTGATTTGGGTCGACTCCAGCCTGGATCTGATCGCCGTTGCCGAGGCGATGGCCGAGAATCGCAGCGAAATCTTCGCCAAGTGGCGTAACGATGGCGTTGTCGGACCGCTCAGTGCAGAGCAGGCGCTAGACCTGCAAAGCCGCGATCCCGAGATCTGGGCGGTGGTAGTTTCGCCGTTCATCGTGATCCAGGTGAAGAAAGCGGAATAACTGCGGGCTTTTTTAGTGCGTAAAAGTAGTTGATTGCACCTTGTTGGTGCGTGTTGACGCTGACGTAAGGTGGAAGTAAGTAACAAGTCGCCGCTGCGTTCGCCACTGCGGTAACAGTTTACGGGATGCGTAATATCCCTGTAGGAGCGGGCTTGCCCGCGAATGCGTCCGCGCCGTCACTATTGCATTCGCAGGCAAGTCGCAGCGGTGAACCGCCACTTCTACAAGAGTCAGATGTCAGACCTCAGTAATCCACCCTACCGGTATGGCTGTTGAGCGAAATCACCCGGGTCTTGCCGATCCGATGCCTGAAGATCTCGCGCAGGTACTTCACCGCTTTCTTCACGCATTCGCGCGACAGGCGGATGTCGTTGATCGAGACGAAGCGGCTCTTGTCGTTGATCAGCTCACGGTACTTCTTCTCGTACATCGGTTTGATCGCATACCAGTTGGTATCGAGGATCTTCGCCGGGTTCTCGAATTCGTTGAGCAGGTCGTCGATACGGTCTTCATCGAAATGCTCGCTGGTGATGAACTCCAGGATGGCGTTGTCCAGCGTGTCGTCGAAACGGTAGGGCGCGCGTGCGAAGCAGCGCTTGATGAAGGCCACGATCAGCGTCAGGAAGTCGTCCGACAGGCAGGGGCTCTTGGCGATCAGAGTGGTCAGCGACAGGTTGGCCGAGGCACCGATTACCAGCGCGTAGCGCTTGAGCGTGGTGTTGGGGAACAGGCTGTTGAGGTGGGTCTTGAGCCGGTTCAGGTCCATGTACGACAGCTTGTAGTCCTTGGGCAGCGATACGATCGATACCACCGACGAGCAGTTCTTGAAGAAATGCAGGTCGTGCAGGGCCGCTGCGTCGAAGCCCGAGGCCTGGTACTGCTCCAGTGCCGCGCGATAGCGACGCGACTCGATGGGCAGCAGGCTGATGCCCTCGATGGCCTGGGTCTGCTTGTTGAAGTGGGGCAGGTCGATGGAGCGCAAGAACAGGTCGTCGATGTCCAGGCGCGGCGATTCGCGTTCGAACACCTTGAACTTGTCCGAGCCCTGCGCGGGCGCCTCCGGCACTACCGATTCGGCATAGGCGATGGCGACCGGGCCCGCGAGGCTCATGAACAGGTCGTTGGCATCCAGGCGGATGGTTTCGCCAATGTCGATGCCGGCACGGCGGAAGTAGTTCTGGTCGTAGTCGGTGGTTACGGCCTGGGCGGTGAGGATGTTGAAAATCTGCTGAGAGATGTACTGGTTGGCATGCTTCTCCATGGCATTGACGTCGATGTTCTGGATCGTGCCGTCATCGCTCTCTTCGGCATAGCGCATGATGTCGTTGGAGATCAGCATCATTGCGTTCCAGGGGCGGATGCGCCCCATCACGCTGGCCTCGCTGCTGTCTTCGTTGTCGAAGTTGTACGAGAAGTCCCATTCTTCGGACAAATACTTGCACAGCAGGCGCCCGGCATTGATGTGCAAGGCTTCGGACATTTCGCTGCGGTGGTCGGAGGCATTGGGCAGTACGCAGATGCCGCTGGTGAAGATCGGCTCGAACACGAACGAATGCCCGCCCTTGCCGTCGTTCTCGTCGGCCGGCTTGGTGTCGAAGGTCTTGTTCATGTACGAGTACTGCTGGGCCAGGCCGAACTCCGAGGCCATCCCTGAGCCGGTACCGCCGCCGGCGCTGAAGATGTAGAAGTACAGGCGCGATTGGTTGGCCTTGATGCCGCAGGAATCGATCAGGTAGGAGTGGATGAGTTTCCAGTCGGCGCTCGAGAAGCGCTGGGTATCCTTGTTGAGGATGATCTTGGCCAGGTACTGGCCGAGGATCGGCGCATTGCCGGCGCCACCGGCGTGCACCTCGGACAGGTCCATGATCTTCATCTTGCTGTAGTCGCGCAGGAAGCCCCCGCGCTCACCCTTGCGCGAAAAGCGGATGCGTCCGGCGATGTCCTTGTCCAGGTCGCCGAGCATCACCAAGGGCTCGACCAGAAATACCGGCTTGGCGCCCTTGTTCTGCACCAGGCGCAGGTTCTGTCGGATCCAGCGTGCAGGGCTGTAGCCGCCTTCGCTTCTGTTGCGGTCTTCGTTGTTGAATTCGTTGAGGAAGAAGGTACGTGCGTTGTACACCAGTTCCGCCACGTCAAGGGCAATGTTCGAACCGCAGCGCCCCAGGCCGATCAGGCATACCGAAGGGAACTGCTGGTCCAGACGCAATTGGCTTTCGTCTTCCGCGTGCAGGCCCTGCGGGAACACCAGGTCACGCAGGCCGTCGAGGTTGTCGAGGATGCGTTGGATATCGTTCTCGGTGAAGTACAGATATTGCGCGGGGACGTTGCGGGTGGCCTGGCCGCCACCGAGGGTCAGCGAGGTGATGCTGGTCGAGGGCTCGGGCACTGCATTGGCAGAAGTATTATTGGAGGTCATAGTGCGCCATTTGCCTGGAGTGGTGGACGGTCGGAAGATATGTCATCTGGCCATTACGTAAATCCGGCGACTGTAGCAGTGCGCCTTTTGCCCATGCGATAGGGGTTTACCCTATGGTCGATAGGGGTTTTACGCTGGCACCTGCACTGCATCGCCCGAGAGCCACGCTTCTTTAATCCTTGCCTGGAGTCATTCATGAGTACTGCATTGCCTTCCCTGGGGTTTGCCGGCATCGGTCTGATGGGGCTGCCGATGTGCCGTCGCCTGCTGGCTGCCGGCTATCCGCTGACCGTGTGGAACCGTAGCCCGCAGAAGTGCGCCGAATTGGTCGCCGCCGGGGCACGTCTGGCCGAGAGCCCGGCAGCGTTGTGCCGTGACACTGAGATCGTGCTGCTGTGCCTGGCCGACACGGGCGTAGTACGTGAGGTGGTGTTCGGCGAGCAAGGCATCGCCCAGGGCGGTCGCAGTGGCCAGTTACTGGTGGATTTCTCCAGCCTTGAGCCAACCGCCACCCGCGAGATGGCCGCGGAACTTGCGGCGTTGTGCGGCATGGCCTGGCTGGACGCACCAGTGTCCGGCGGTACGCCAGGCGCCGAGGCGGGAACCCTGGCGATCATGGTGGGTGGTGACGCTGCAGACCTGGCGCGCGTACGCCCGGTGTTGCTGACCCTCGGCCAGCGCGTGACGCACATGGGGGCGGTTGGCGCCGGCCAGGTGACCAAGGCCTGCAACCAGATGATCGTTGCTTGTAATGCCCTGGTGATTGCCGAAGTGGTGGCCTTGGCCGAACGTTCAGGGGTGGATGCCAGCCTGATCGCCGAAGCACTCTCCGGTGGGTTCGCCGACTCTCGGCCGCTGCAGATCCTCGCGCCGCAGATGGCGCAAAGCTGCTACACCCCGGTCAAATGGCATGTGCGCACCTTGCTCAAGGACCTCGACACTGCGGTGAAGTTTTCCCGCGAGCAGGGTTCGGCAACGCCGATCAGTGGCCTCGCCGCGCAACTGATGCGCCTGCATGGCAGCCAGGGGCATCTGCAAAACGATCCGGCGACCCTTGTAGAGCTGTTCCGCGCTCGGGAGTGAAGTCGCTGTCCAGATTGTCGAGGCGTTCCAGCACTGGCTGCAGGTCGGTCAGCGGGACCGGACGGCTGAGCAGGTAGCCCTGAAGGAAGTCGCAGCCTTGGGCGGCGAGAAACGCGCGTTGTTCGTCGGTCTCCACGCCCTCGGTGACGACCTGCAGGTGCAGGGTATGGGCCATGATGATGATGGCCTGGACGATCTCTCGGTCTTGCTGGCTGCCCGGCACATCCTGGATGAACGAACGGTCGATCTTCAGCACGTCCAGGGGAAGGCGCTTGAGGTAGGCCAGCGATGAATAGCCGGTGCCGAAGTCGTCGATCGACAGGGCCACGCCCTGGGCGCGAATGCGTTTCAGCAGGTTGATGGTGCGGTGGATATCGCCCATCAAGGCGTTTTCGGTGACTTCCAGTTCCAGTTGGCGAGCCGCCACACCGGCCTGGAACAAGGCCATCTCCACCTCGCTGGCCAGTTCCTCGCGCCCCAGCGTCACCGCGGAGCAGTTCACCGTGACCTTCAGATGTCCGTAGCCAAGGCGGTTGAGTTCGGCGAGGTCTTCGCAGGCGCGGCGCAGTACCCACAGGTCGAGTTCGGCGATCAGGCCATTGGCTTCGGCAATTCCGATGAAGCGGTCGGGGCCGAGCAGGCCATGCTGTGGGTGCTGCCAGCGTACCAGGGCTTCCAGCTTGGCGACCCGTGCGCTGTGCAGGTCGAAGATCGGCTGGTAATGCACGCGCAGTCCGCGCTCTTCGAGCAGCGCCACGCGCAGTTCCTCTTCCAGTTGCAACTCGAGCGTGGCGCGGGTCTTCAGGCTGCTGTTGAAGAAATTCAGGTTGTTGCGCCCGCCGCCCTTGGACTGGTACAGCGCCAGGTCGGCATTCTTCAGCAACTCCTCAACGCTGCGCCCGTCTTCGGGAAAGATGCTGATGCCGATGCTGGTGGTCATGACCATGCGTCGCCCGCCCAGGTCGATCGGCTCCTTCATGCGTTGCATGATGCGTTGCGCCAGGTGGCGGGCCTCGTCGCGGTTGTGCAGGCTGGTGACGATGCAGAACTCATCGCCGCCAAAGCGTGCCACCACATCCTGGGAGCGGGTCGCCGCCTTGATGTGCCCGGCGATCACCTTGAGCAGTTCGTCGCCGGCAGCGTGCCCGAGGCTGTCGTTGATGCGTTTGAAGTGGTCGATGTCGAGGAACATCACGGCCAGCATGCCTTCGCTCGCGGTCTGCTCGGCCAGGCGTTCGGCAAAGACCTGGTTGAAGCCGCGGCGATTGACCAGGTTGGTCAGGGCATCGTAGTGGGCGGCCTGTTGCAGCGAAGCCCGGGCCTGATCGAGCTGGCTCAGCAGTATGTTGACCCGACGCAGATCATGTTCCTTGCTTTGCAGTTTCTTGTCGGCCAGGGCCGCGCTGATGCTGCTGCCACTGATCAGCAGGGTGATGAACGCGATGGTCAGCCCCAGCTGCAGGCTGTTGTTGGCTGAGGGCAGTTGCAGGGGCATGTTGTCTGGGATCACCAGCGACAGTGCAGCCATGCCGGTGAAGTGGGTAAGGACGATGCCCGCCGCCATCATCAGGCTGGCGCCGTACTTCATCACCAGGTGCAGGGTCCCGCTGCCACTGCGAAAATGCCGGGCCATCAGCAGCGCCACCAGGCTGGTGACAATGGCGATGCCCAACGAGGTGAGCAGCAGTGGGGTCTGGTAGTACTGCAGGGCGCTGGTCTGCAGCGCGGCCATGCCGACGTAATGCATCACGGTAATGCCGAGGCCGATCGCCAGTGCGGCCTGCAGGTAATGACGCCACTGCATCACCGTGCGATCCAGGCTGTTCATCGCCAGCCACGCGGCGAGCAGGGCGATGATCAGCGAAAGGGCGGTCAGCGGCATGTCGTAGTGCACTTCAAGTGGCGCCTGGAACGCCAGCAGGCTGATGAAGTGCATGGCCCAGATACCGCTGGCCAGGCAGCAGGCACCGAGGATCCGCCATTGGCGACGGGCGTTGCGTTGCTCGCTGTGACTCTGCCGTTCGGCCATGTCCAGGGTGGCGAAGCATGCAGCGCAGGCCACCAGGTAGGCAAGCATGACCAGGAAAGGGTTATGACGGCAGTCGAGGATGATTTGTCCGTTCGCCGGTAGCTCGGCGAACAATTGAAGTCCCAGCCACTCCATTGCCTGTCTCTTCGTCGAGTTTGCACTCGTCTCCTAAAAGCGTGGTGGAGACCGTTGAAACCCGAGTATAGGAAAGGGAAACTAGGCCTTCCTGATTAATGGCAATTTGATCTCTACCATTTGGGCATGGAGTCGATAGCGGAAGGTTATAAAAAGGGGGGGCGACCTGGATTTTGATGTCGTCTCTTTCGCGGGCAAGCCCGCTCCTGCAGGTGCAGGAGCAGGCGAGCGAAAGGGGCCGCAGTTCTATCAGCCGGCCACCAGCACGCGAATCGCTTCCAGACGCAGTGCGGCCTTGTCGAGCATTGCCAGGCCTTCTTCGCGCTGCTTGCGCAGGGCGTCGATCTCGCTGTCACGCACGCTCGGGTTGACGGCCTTGAGCGCCGTCAGGCGCGCCAGCTCTTCGTCGGCTTCAGCCGCCAGGCGGCGCTGCGCGTCGGCGACACGCTCGTCGTGCACTGGCAGTATCTTCGCCTCGCCAGCGGCGATGCGCTTGGCCAATACATCGCGCTGGGCCTGGATGAACTTGTTGGCGCTGGCCTTGGGCACGCTCTCGAGCTGGTCGTTGAGGGTTTCGAAGGCAACCCGCGGCGCCAGGTCGTTGCCGTTGGTATCGAGCAGGCAGCGCAAGGCGGCCGATGGCAGGTAGCGACCCAGTTGCAGGCTGCGTGGCGCCACCACTTCGCTGACATAGAGCAGTTCGAGCAGCACGGTGCCAGGCTTGAGCGCCTTGTTCTTGATCAGCGCCACCGCGGTGTTGCCCATCGAACCGGACAGCACCAGGTCCATGCCGCCCTGGACCATCGGGTGTTCCCAGGTCAGGAACTGCATGTCCTCTCGCGACAGGGCCTGGCCACGGTCGTAGGTGATGGTCACGCCTTCGTCGTCGCCCAGCGGGAAGCTGGCGTCGAGCATTTTCTCGCTGGGCTTGAGTACCAGCGCGTTTTCCGAATGGTCTTCGCTGTCGATGCCGAAGGCGTCGAACAGGGTTTCCATATAGATAGGCAGGGCGAACTGGTCGTCTTGCTCGAGAATCGCCTCGACCAGTGCCTCGCCTTCGCCAGCGCCGCCGGAGTTGAGCTCCAGCAGACGGTCACGGCCGCTGTGCAGCTCGGCCTCCAGGCGCTCGCGCTCGCCGCGGGCCTCGGCAACCAGGGCGCTCCAGGCCGCATTGTCGCCGCCGACCAGTTGCGCCAGCAGGCGTGGGCCGAACTGGTGCTGCAGGGCGTTACCGGTCGGGCAGGTGTTGAGGAAGGCATTCAGGCCTTCGTGGTACCACTGGAACAGGCGCTCTTGCGGGCTGTCCTGCAGGTACGGGATGTGCAGCTGGATCGTGTGTTTCTGACCGATCCGGTCGAGACGGCCGATGCGTTGCTCTAGCAGGTCCGGGTGCGCCGGCAGGTCGAACATCACCAGGTGGTGGGCGAACTGGAAGTTGCGGCCTTCACTGCCGATCTCCGAGCAGATCAGCACCTGCGCGCCAAATTCTTCGTCGGCGAAATAAGCAGCGGCGCGGTCACGCTCGAGGATGCTCATGCCCTCATGGAAAACCGTGGCGGGGATGCCGGAGCGCACGCGCAGAGCGTCTTCCAGGTCCATGGCGGTTTCGGCGTGGGCGCAGATCACCAGCACCTTGGTGCGCTTGAGCATCTTCAGGGTGTCGATCAGCCAGTCGACCCGTGGGTCGAAGCGCCACCAGCGTTCGTCGTCGCTGACTTCACCCTGGGCCTGGAAGGCCACTTCCGGGTACAGCTCGGCACGCTCGCCGGCAGGCAGCGCGCTGTACGGCTCGGGGTTGGCGAGCGGGTAGGGGTGCAGTTGGCGCTCGGGGAAGCCCTGGATCGCGGCGCGGGTGTTGCGGAACAGCACGCGGCCGGTGCCATGGCGGTCGAGCAATTCGCGGATCAGGCGTGCGCTGGCCTGGCTGTCACCATCGCTGACTGCGGCCAGCAGGGCTTCGCCCTCGGCGCCGAGGAAATTGTGAATGGTGGCGTGCGCCTTGGGCGACAGGCGGCCTTCGTCGAGCAGTTCCTGCACGGCTTCGGCTACCGGGCGATAGTGCTCGCTCTCGGCGCGGAACGCGGCCAGGTCGTGGAAACGGTTGGGGTCGAGCAGGCGCAGGCGGGCAAAATGGCTGTCCTGGCCGAGCTGCTCGGGGGTGGCAGTGAGCAGCAGCACGCCAGCAATGACCTGGGCCAGTTGCTCGACCAGCGCGTATTCGGCGCTGGCCTGTTCCTCGTGCCAGACCAGGTGGTGGGCTTCGTCGACCACCATCAGGTCCCAGCCGGCGGCGAACAGTGCGTCCTGGGCCTTTTCATCGTCGACCAGCCATTCCAGCGCCACCAGCGCCAGTTGGGCATCTTCGAACGGGTTGCTGGCATCGCTCTCGATGAAGCGTTCGGCGTCGAACAGTGCCACCTGCAGGTTGAAGCGCCGGCGCATTTCCACCAGCCACTGGTGCTGAAGGTTTTCCGGGACCAGGATCAGCACACGGCTGGCACGGCCCGTCAGCAGTTGGCGGTGGATGACCAGGCCCGCCTCGATGGTCTTGCCCAGGCCCACTTCGTCGGCCAGCAATACCCGCGGGGCGATACGGTCGGCGACTTCACGGGCAATGTGCAACTGGTGGGCGATCGGCTGGGCGCGGCAGCCGCCCAGGCCCCAGAGCGTGGAGAGCATCTGCTTGCTGCTGTGCTGCAGCGTGTTGTAGCGCAGCGAGAACCACGACAGCGGGTCGATCTGCCCGGCGAACAGACGGTCGCTGGCCAGACGGAACTGGATGAAGTTCGACAGTTGCGTCTCAGGCAGGGTACGCGCCTCGTTCTGCCCGTCCAGGCCATGGTAGACCAGCAGGCCGTCGACATCCTCGACCTCGCGCACGGTCAGCTTCCAGCCATCGAAGTGAGTGATCTGGTCTCCCGGCGAGAAGCGCACGCGGGTCAGCGGCGCGTTGCGTAGCGAGTACTGGCGGGTATCGCCAGTGGCCGGATAGAGCACGGTCAGCAGGCGGCCATCCTGCGCCAGGATGGTTCCCAGGCCGAGCTCGGCTTCGCTGTCGCTGATCCAGCGTTGCCCCGGTTGATACTGCTGCGCCATACTGCCTGAACTCCCGCGATGAAAAAGCGCACTATCTTAACGGATAGGCCCGGCGGACCAAAGCGTTCAGCCACTTCATCGACGAATACCCTTTAGTCAACGAGGGCCTCGCGCCAACATGCCTGTCACGCACCGCTGGTTGAACCTCTCCCTGGCCGTGGGTAGCGTGGCGCTGCTCGCGGCCTGTGACCAGAAGAAGTTCGAGATCCTCGCGCCGATCCCGGTCGAGCAACTGGAAGTCCTGGGCGTGCAGACACCGCTCAAGAGCGTGCATTTCCACGACCGCGAGGGCGAAGGCCTGCTGGTGCTCAGCCGTGTCGACGGCCAGGCGACCGATGCCGAGAGCGAACAGGAAGTCGACAAGGTCGTGCTCAAGGCCACGCTCTATGGGCGTGCGAGCGAAAGCGAGGCGTTCAAGCCACGCTGGCAGATCGACCAGGAAACGACCTGTCCCGGGCTGGACCTGGATGTCGATTTCTATACCGATGTCAGCGACGTCACCGACCTGAACAAGGATGGTGTCGCCGAAGTCACCGTGGCCAGCCACGCCTTCTGCGGCGGCGGCATCGACCCGCACGACATCAGCATCGAAATGCGCGAAGGCCAGGCGATCTACAGCATCAGTGGCCAGTCGCAGATCAGCCCGGCGGGCGAGGAGCCCATCGGCGGCGAGCGCGAGGACAGTGCGTCGCTCAAGAGTGCGCCACAGGTGCTGCGCGAGCACATGGACGCGGTCTGGCAGCAGGTCTACAAGAGGCCCTGGAGCGAGACCAGCCAGCCCGCGGACGACGATCCCGACGACGAAGGCGAGTGATCGCGGTCTATACTTTGCAAACGGTATTGTGACCAGCCGCACAAACCCTTGCCCATGTGCTCAAGGCGCACCGTGACTGGCCGACACAGTGGCTACAGGAGAACCGACTCATGCTGCCGCCGATCATCCCGCTCAGTGCCGTGCCCGTGACCTCGCAACAAGACCCCGTCAAGCAGACCCCCAATATTCCTCCGGTGGTTCCGGCCCAGCCTGCCTCCAGTGATGGCACCATCGACCTCAAGCAGCAGCGCGACCCGCAGGATGAGGCCTATCGGCTGCGCGAAGAGCAGCGCCGCCAGCAGCAACGTCGCCAGCAACGCCGACAGGACGAGCAGGAAGAGCTCTACAGCGCCATGCCTGGCGATGAACTCAATGCCGACAACACCGTGCCGGTGGCGCCGCTGGGTGAGCGGCCGCGCCAGGGGCTGCTGGTGGATATCGAAGTCTGAGGCGGGGCTGTTCAGCGTCGCCATCAGGCTTCATCATGGGCGTATCCGCTGTCAGTCGAGCCCGCCCATGAGCCAAGACAACCTGATCGACTTCGGCGCCGAGCGCGCCAAACGTATCCACGACATCAAGGACAAGCGCCTGGATGAAATGCGCCAGGCCTTCGAGCAGGCCATGCCGTTGGCGAAAAGCAAGAAGAAGAAAAGCAAAAGCAAGCCCAAGAAACGCTGAAAACTGATGCAGGTCAAACCTGCGCCCCCTCTTGTGCCCGGTCCCGGGCCCTATTGACCCTGGTCAATTTCTCCTCCCCGCATATTCGTTACCTTGCACACATCGGACAACGGCAACGAATCGGGAGGCCGACATGTTCTTCGACAACGTGGTGATCGCCGGTGTGGTGACAGTCGGGTTGATGTTGACGTTCTTTGCCGGTCTGGGACTTTTCATCTGGAAGGATGCGAACAAGCGCAAATCGCGCTGATTCTTCCGGGTATACGAGCACGCAAGGCATTTAGGGCGACTTCGGTCGCCTATTTTTTTGCCTTTTTAAAAGATGATTAGCTAGCTAATTAGTTGATTGCATTTTATTCTTCCATCCGTTGTCTATCTTTCTACTCAATATCCCCCTGCAAGGTCCGCTTCGTGCCCATCACCCTCCAGGCCCTGTTCGCACCCACCAGCCCTGCTCTGAAGTTCGCCATCAAGACCCTGCTGGGCGGTGGACTGGCGCTGTGGCTGGCGCTGCGCTGGGGGTTGGAGCAACCCGCCTGGGCCTTGATGACTGCGTTCATCGTCGCCCAGCCGCTGTCGGGCATGGTGGTGCAGAAGGGCCTGGCGCGACTGGCCGGCACCTTGGTCGGTACGTTCATGTCGGTGGTGTTCATTGGCCTGTTCGCCCAGACCCCGTGGTTGTTCCTGCTGACCCTGGCCTTGTGGCTGGCCCTCTGTACCGCCGCTTCAACCCAATTGCGCAGTGCCTGGGCTTATGCCTTCGTGCTGGCCGGCTATACCGCAGCGATCATCGCGTTGCCGGCAATCGACCATCCCTTGCAGGTGTTCGACCAAGCGGTGGCGCGCTGCACCGAAATCTGCCTGGGCATCGTTTGCGCCACGGCCACCAGCGCGCTGATCTGGCCCATGCGCGTCGAGCAGCAACTCGGCGGCCAGGCGAGGCAGGCCTGGCAGAACGGCATGCAGACCGCCAGCGCCATGCTCGGCGGCGAAGACGAAGCGCGCCAGGGCTTGCTGGATATCCTTGGACGCATCGTCGCCATCGACGCTCAGCGTGAACATGCCTGGTTCGAAGGCAGTCGTGGTCGCCAGCGGGCCCGGGCGATCCGTGGCCTGAGCCAGAAGCTGATGGTGCTGCTGCGCATCTCGCGTTCGGTGCGTCGTCAGTGGCGTCAGCTTGACGAACATCAAGCGGCGCACCTGGCGCCTTGGCTCGAGGAGGTTCGGACCCAGTTGGCCAGCCCCGACCAACCCAGCCTTCTGTTGTTGCGCCAGCGCGTCTGGGACGCTGCTCACGATGAACAGATCAGCCCCGCCGAGCATTTCTGCCTGGCGCGCCTGGCCTTGCTGCTGGATTTCGCTATGGCCGCCACCCAGGCGTTGCTCGATGTGGAGCAGGGGCGAACGCCCAAGGATGTATCGCTGGGACTGGCGGCGCATCGCGACTTGCCGCTGGCGCTGCTATTCGGCTCGCGCAGTGCGTTGGCGTTTCTGGTCATGAGCAGTTTCTGGCTGGCCACGGCCTGGCCCTCGGCCCCTGGAGGCCTGGTGCTGACCTGCGTGGTCTGCAGCCTGTTCGCCAGCCGCGAGAACGGCGCACAGATCGGCTTGAGCTTTTTGCGTGGCATCTTGCTGGCGATTCCGGCGGCGTTTTTCGTCGGGCAGATCCTGTTGCCGCAATGGAGCAGTTTCGCCTTGCTGTGTCTTGGCATGGGCGTGCCGCTGTTCTTCGGTGCGCTGGGCATGGCCCATCCGCGCACGGGGCCGACGGCGACCTCTTACTGCCTGCATTTCATCGTGCTGGTGGCACCCCTCAACGCCATGCACTTCGACGTGGCCAGCATGCTCAACAGCGCCCAGGCCATGCTCATCGGTGTGGGGGCGGCGGTACTGGCGTTTCGCTTGGTCGTGCTGCGTAATCCGAAGTGGCTGGGGCGGCGCTTGAGGGCCGCCACCCAGAGCGACCTGGTTCGCCTGACCCATCGCGACCTGCGGGGTGCTGACAGTTGGTTCGGTGGACGCATGGCCGATCGCCTGATGCAGTTGGCCCGTCATGCCAGCGAGTTGCCCGAGGCCGAGCGCAAGCGTTGGGACGATGGCCTGCATGGCTTGGACATCGGTGACGAGCTGGTGCACCTGCGCATGTGCCTGGCGGTAGCCCAGGTGCCGCTGGCCGGTGCCGAGCGCCAGTATCTGCAGCAACTGGAGGCGGTTCTGGCCAGTGGCCCTGCGCCTGGGCGCGGCCAGCGTCTGGATGCCGCCAGCGAACAGTTCATCGAGGCCCTGCGCCGCCAGCCGTCGAGCGACCCGCTGCGCCTGGCCATCGGCGCGGTCCTGCAATTGCAGAAGAGCTGGGGCAAGTGGTGCCGTTGGCAGGAGGAAGTCCATGGGGTTGCGTGAGTGGGCGCTGGGCGGCGTATTGCTCAGCCCGTTTCTGATCTATGTGCTGATGGCGTTGGCGCTTACCGGCCTGTTGCGCCTGGTGGTGCAGGCGACGCCGCTAGGGCGCTGGATCTGGCATGAAGCGCTGTTCGATGCGGCGTTGTTCGTCTGTGTGCTGTCGTTGGTGGTACATCTGTTGGGACCTTTGTAAGGAGTCAGTCCATGCGTACAGCGGTACGTACCCTGGTCACCCTGTGCGTGGTGGCCATTGCCGTGTTTGCCGGGTATCACCTCTGGCAGTACTACATGCTCACCCCCTGGACCCGCGATGCGCGGGTGCGGGCCGATGTGGTGGTGATCGCCCCGGACGTGTCCGGCTGGGTGCGCGAACTGCGGGTACACGACAACCAGCCGGTGAAGGCCGGCGATGTGTTGATGACCATCGACCACGAGCGCTTCCAGGCCGCTTTCGACCAGGCCAGTGCCGTGGCTGAAACCCGCACCCAGCAGTTGCGCCTGCGTGAGCGCGAAGCGGCCCGACGCACGGCCCTGGGTCCGGAGGCGATCAGCGCCGAGCTGCGCGAGAACGCCCAGATCAACGCCGCAATCGCCCGTGGTGAACTGCACGAGGCGCAAGCGCAACTGCAAGTGGCGAAGATCAACCTGGCCCGCAGTGAAGTGCGCGCGCCGCGCAGCGGCCACATCACCAACCTGCGGCTGGCCCAGGGCAACTATGTCAATACCGGGCAATCGGTAATGGCGCTGGTGGACGAGTCGACCTTCTATATCCAGGCCTATTTCGAGGAAACCAAGCTGCCGCGCATACGTGTCGGCGATCCGGTGAAGGTCTGGTTGATGGGCGCAGGTGAGGCCATGCATGGGCATGTGGAGAGCATCAGCCGGGGCATCACCGACCGCAACTCGACGCCGGATGGACAGTTGTTGCCGGAGGTGGAACCGACCTTCAACTGGGTGAGGCTGGCGCAACGGATCCCGGTGCGAATCAGGCTGGACGAGATTCCTGCAGGGGTGAACCTCAGTGCCGGGATGACGGCGAGTGTGCAGGTGCGGGAGGATGAGGTGCAGCGCTGAACAAGCCCCCACAGGCACCCGGGTACCTGTGGGAGTGTTTGCCGATCAGGGTTGCTGGGCAGTGGCCGCCAGGACGATCTCGCGGATGCACACATACTGCGGCTGCTGGTACGCCCAGACGATCGCGCCGGCCACATCCTCGGCCTTGAGCACTACACCGCCCATGTCATTGGCTTTCCACGACTCGTAGTCGCGCTTGATGCCCTCGTCGGTGGTGTGGCCGAGCAGCTCGGTCTCGACCGCGCCCGGCGCGATGGTGACGACACGCACGTTGTGTGGCGCCAGCTCTTCGCGCAGGTTTTCCGACAGGCCATGCACGGCGAACTTGGTGCCGACGTAGGCGACATGGTTGGGGAAGGTCTTGCGCCCGGCGACGGAGCTGACGTTGATCAGGGTGCCGGCGCGACGCGCGACCATGCCGCTGGCCAGGGCATGCACGCCGTTTAGCAGGCCCTTGACGTTGATGTCGATCATCCGGTCCCACTGCTCGGGATCCTGCTCGTGCACCTGGCCCAGCAGCATCACGCCGGCATTGTTCACCAGCGCGTCGGCCGGGCCGTACAAGGCTTCGGCTTCGTTCACGGCCGCGACCAGCGCAGCACGGTCGCGAATGTCCACGGCGCGGCACAGGCAGTTGGGCAAGGCCAATGCTTCGAGACGTTCCAGGCGACGAGCGATCAGCAGCAGCGGGTGGCCTGCGGCCGAAAATTGCTGAGCCGTGGCGGCGCCGATACCGGAGCTGGCGCCGGTGATGATGATCAGAGGTTTGTTCATGAGCGCCTCCTAGGCATAATCGTTTTCGATGGCCAGGATTGTAGGCGTCGATCCAGGCCATGAAAAACGGCTTATTCCTCTGGCTGGTATCGGTTCTATCTATGGATATTCGTCATCTCAAGGCGTTCATCGCCGTGTTCGAAGAACGCAACATCACCTTGGCCGCCCAGCGCCTGTGCGTGGCCCAGCCGACATTGTCGGTGACCATACGGCAACTCGAAGACGACCTCGGCGTCAGTCTGTTCCTGCGCCAGGCCCGCGGGGTGGACGTCAGCGAGCAGGCGCGGGCGCTGTATCCCCAGGCGTGCCGCATGGTCGCGGAAGCCGAGGCGCTGCGCCTGCGCTTTCGCCAGGAGCAGGAGCGTGTCCCGCTCGCGCTGGGTATCGAGGCCGATATTGCTCCGGCCCAGGTCGAAGCATGCGTGCGTCTTGCGGCTCAGGCCGTGCCCGGGCTGCAATTGACGTTGCTGGACGGTTGCGAGGGCGATGCGCGGCTGGCCGATGAAGCCGAGCGCTGTGAGGATGAGCTCTTCCTGGCGCTGTGGGAAGAGTCGTTTGTCCTGGTCATGGCCACCGGCAGCCAGGCCGACGGTCGCTGGATCACCTGCCCGCAGCACCCTTCGCACCAGCGCCTGATGGGGCTGTATGGCGAGGGTGAGCAGGTGGCACAGGCCGGATCGTTGCAGCTGGCGTTGGCGCTGGTCGCCGCCGGAATGGGCGCGGCCTGGTTGCCACAGTCGTTGGTCGAGCGCCACCCGGGGGTCTACTGGCAACCAGGGCCCGGCCCGGCGCTGCGGCGTCGGGTCGGGTTGTGCTACGCCGCCCAGGCTTTGGCCATTCCTGCCTTGGCCAGCTTGCAGCAGGTGCTGAGCGGCAGCAGCCTGGGTTAGAGGAGCATGCCGTCGGAGACTTCCAGGCGCTGCCCGGTTATCCAGCCATTACCGTCCTCAAGCAGCAGAGCGATGGCTGCGCCGATATCGTCGGGCAGGCCGGCGCCGCCCAGGGCAGTATTGCTGGCCACGAAGGCGTTGACCTGCGGATTGTCACGTATGGTGCCACCAAAATCGGTCTCGATGGCGCCCGGATGCCGCGCTAGACACCCAACTCCTTGGCCTGGTAGCGGGTGAGCACCTCCATGTCGGCGGGCCCGGGCCATGCCAGTGACGATGCTGTACCTGCGCCAGCGGCATGTTCCGCGCCGCGTACAGGCGTTCATGGGATGGATGGAGGCGCTGTTGACCGATCAGCTCGATCCGGCGGTATCCGGCGCTCGCTGAAAAACCTTGGCGAAGGCGGCGCAGGTTGCGTTAGTCTGCGCAACAAACGATCTGCGCGTTGCCCGACAGAGGCAACCGTTCCCGCCCGGCGTGCGTTCCTTCCGATTTCATTGCGAGGTAGCGTCATGGCCATTACATCCCAGGATATCTGCACAGCTGCCGAGCAGCTCAACGGCTTCGTCGGTTTTCATGGCAAGCGTGGCACGCATATCGTGCGCTTTTCCGAGGACGCATTCGGTATGGATGTCGCGGATGCGAGCATTACACCCTGCAGCGAGTTCGTCTGGCGTCCCGAGTCGGGGCAGCGCATGGCGCTCTGCCGTGAGCGCCTGGCACTGTTGGTGCAGCAGCATGTGGACGATCGTCTGAACATTGGCGAGCCGCTGCGGATCTATCTGCGCCGCATCGACCTGCCGGAGATTGTCGCCGAGCGTAGCCTGCGGTTCAGTCGGGGTAGGCCAGCTTGAGAGGGCCAGCCTCGCTGCGAGCGACGTTGACCTGGTTGCGACCTTGATGCTTGGCGGTATAGAGCGCCTTGTCGGCGTCTTCAAGCCACTGCTCGGGCGTCTTCAGCCCAGGATGATAGGCCGAGAGGCCTATGCTCAGGCTGATGCGCAATTCCGGCAGTTGTGGGTTGCGATAGGCGCCGACCTGTTCACGCAGGCGCTCCATCGCAACACCGGCCTGGATCTGGTCGGTGGCAGGCAGGATCAGGCAGAACTCGTCACCGCCGTAGCGCCCGGCCAGGTCATCTTCGCGCAGGATGCGCTTGAGCTCATGGCTCAGTTTGCGCAGCACGCAATCACCGACCACGTGGCCGAAGGTGTCGTTGATGGTCTTGAAATGGTCGATATCGATCAGGGCGATGACGGCCGGTGCTTGCTGTTGCTGGCAGATCTGGAACCTCAGCAGCAGCAAGTCTTTCCATGAGCCGTGGTTGAGCAGCCCGGTGAGGCTGTCGGTGCGGCTCAGGGCGCTCAGTCGACGCTTGTGGTCGGCCAGCTTGATCGCCAACTGGTAGCAGACCCATCCGAGCGCCAGCGGGTAGAGCGTCAGCATTGGCAGGCAGGCATAGACCTGCAATGTCGTGGCTTGCAGTTGCAGGCCGGGGCCGAACAGCGCCATGGCCAGCAGCATGCCTGCCAGTTGCGCCAGCAACCCGCGCAGCACCAGGCGCTTGCCGCCTGCGGCGACGTTGTTCATGGTCATCATCGACAGGATGGTCACGGTCGGCAACGGATTGAAATGAATGGCCGCGGCCCAGAAGCCGCCGCTCAACGAATCGAGCAACAGGTTGCGCTGTTCGGCGCGGTAGGGCGCAGGGGAGCGGATCGCCCATTGATAAGCCAGGTGGGGCCAGGCCAGACCGTTGAGCAGCATCAGCAGCCACGCCCAGGTGGGCGGGTGCAGCGGGGCAAGTGCCGCCATGACGCTGAACAGGCCGATGCCCATGCCGATGGTGCGCGGCAGGTAGATGCGTCTGACGAATGAGAGCCCCTTGCCGCTTCTGTTGTCGATCATGTCTATCGTTCTTTTTCTGCAGAAGCCGTTTATCGCATAAGTTGCATGAATATTGTTGAACAATGATTCATGGCGGAAAAATGACCTTACAAGCCAATTCACGGTTGATCCGATCATTGTGAGGTAGCATCAAGCCTATCTTCCTCCTCGGAGTGCTCCTGCTGATGGCCCCCATGGCTTCCCTCGCCGGCGAGCCGGCACCTTACAGAGATGGGCGTTTCCACAATCAGGCCGAGCTGCCCAAGGATGGCGTGCTCAAGAAGTTGCGCATCGGTCTCAAGTACCTGCTGCTGCGCAAGCCTCCCGAAACACGACCTGCCACTCCCCCGAGCCTGCAGCCGATGACCCGCCAGCAGGTACTCGATGCTCCCGACCACAGTCTCTGGCGTCTGGGGCACTCCACTGTACTGCTGAAACTGCGTGGACATTTCTTTATTACAGACCCGGTGTTTGCCGATCGCGCCTCGCCGGTGCAATGGGCCGGCCCGCTGCGCTTCCACGCTTCGCCGCTGGCGATCGACCAGTTGCCGCCGCTGGCTGCAGTCATTCTGTCCCACGATCACTTCGATCATCTCGATGAGTCGGCCATACGTCAGTTGGCGCCAAGCACCGGCCAGTTTCTTGCGCCGCTGGGCGTGGGCGACCGTTTGGTCGAGTGGGGCGTGCCGAGCGACAAGGTGCGTCAACTGGATTGGTGGCAGGAAACCGAAGTCGCAGGCGTGCGTTTCGTCGCCACACCGGCGCAGCACTTTTCTGGGCGCGGCCTGTTCGACAGCAACAGCACCTTGTGGGCGTCGTGGGTGGTGATCGATGAAGGGCTGCGACTGTTCTTCAGTGGAGATACTGGATATTTCGAGGGCTTTCGTGAAATCGGCGAGCGCTTCGGACCCTTCGATCTGACATTGATGGAGACCGGCGCCTACAACCTGGCCTGGCCCAATGTGCATATGCAGCCTGAGCAGAGTCTGCAGGCACACCTCGATCTGCGCGGGCGCTGGATGTTGCCGATCCACAATGGAACCTTCGATCTGTCCCTGCACAGCTGGCAGGAGCCGTTCGAGCGCATCGTCGCGCTCGCCGCGCAGGCCCAGGTTCCGTTGAGCACGCCACAGATGGGCGAGCGCGTCAGTCTCGATTCGCCCCATGTCGGGCAGAACTGGTGGCAGCCCAGGCCTTTGCGTCAGCGAGGCGACAGCACTGAGCGTGCAGTGGCGGTGCGCTGAGTATCAGCTTTCACGGCCCTTCTTTATTGGCGACTCTTGTTCATCATCCAGCAGCTTCGACGGCGGCTTGCCGCTGTCGCTGCGTACCTGGGCGTGGCTGATGAGGGCGAAGATGAAGCTACCACCGATGATGTTGCCGGCCAGGGTCGGCAGGGCGAACTCCAGCCAGAAGCTGCGCCAGGTCTGCTCTCCGGCCCAGACCAGATAAGACACTTCTACCGAGCCGACGACGATATGGGTGAAGTCGCCCAGGGCCATCAAGTAGGTGATCATCAGGATGATCCAGATCTTGGCGTTCTCCATGGACGGGATCATCCAGACCATGGTCGCGATCATCCAGCCCGAGACGATGCCCTTGGCGAACATCTGGCTCGGATCGTTGTGCATCACCTTGCGCCCGATTTCGAGGAAGGCCACATCGGTCTTGCTGTCGAAGATCGGCAGCTCGAGCATCACCCAGGCCACCAGCAAGGTGCCGGCGAGATTGCCCACCAGCACCACGGTCCACAGGCGTAGCAGGCGACCGAGGTTGGCGAGCGTAGGGGAGGTCATTACCGGTAGCACGGCGGTCAGGGTGTTTTCGGTGAACAACTGCTGTCGAGCGAGAATCACGGCAAGAAAACCAGCGGCGTAGCCGAGGCTGGCGATCACCTGACTGCTGTCGTTGTCTGGCAGGCGTGCATAGAACAGCCCCATGGCCATCAGCGACAGGCCCATGGTCAGGCCGGCAGCCAGTGCCGACCACCACAGGGCCGCGAGAGTGCGCTCCAGTTCCTGATCGCCCTGGGCGCGGATGATCTCGTGCAGTACTGCCGCGCGGGGTGGCTGGTTATGGCTGACTTCCTGCTCTTCATCTGCCGACAGGCCTGGTGTTTTCTCGTTCTGCGCTTTGCTCATCGTGGTGCGCTCCAGGGGGTGTTTCTCTACAGATCGATTGCGCTCGGATTAGTTGCCAGTGAGCTCATGGAGGCGGATAAAAGTTTTTTTGGATCAAAGTGTTGACTGTGATTTCAAACCACGTATTATTCGCCTCCTCGCAGCGATGAACGCAGCGGGGGCAGTCGGTAAGTCGTTGACGTTGAAGGCTTTTGAAAGAAAGCGGTTTGGAAAAACTTCAAAATAAACGCTTGACAGGCAATGAGGAAAGCGTAGAATGCGCGCCTCGGTTGAGACGAAAAGCTCT